>DASRUW010000546.1:0-11272 GCA_035655255.1 Telluria sp.
TACGCCTTGTCGAACTGCACCGGAATGCCGAAGGCGATCGCCGACATGATGGTCGCCTTGTGGGCGGCGTCGACGCCCTCGATATCGAAGGTCGGATCGGCCTCGGCATAGCCCAGGCGCTGCGCCTCCTTCAGCACGACATCGAAATCCAGACCCTTGTCGCGCATCTCGGACAGGATGAAGTTGGTGGTGCCGTTGATGATGCCGGCGATCGATTCGATGCGGTTCGCGGTCAGGCCTTCGCGTAGCGCCTTGATGATGGGGATGCCGCCGGCGACGGCCGCCTCGAAGGCCACCATCACGCCCTGTTCCTGGGCGGCGCGGAAGATCTCGTTGCCATGCAGCGCCAGCAGCGCCTTGTTGGCCGTGACGACGTGCTTGCCCTTGGCGATGGCGGCCAGCACGATCTCCTTGGCCGTGTCGTAGCCGCCGATCAGCTCGACGATGATGTCGATCTCGGGATTGTCAACCACTTGGCGCCAATCGGCGACAACCGGCACCGATCCGTTGACAATGGCCTGGGCCCGTTCGACCTTGCGCGCGGCGATCTGCGCGATCTCGATGCCGCGCCCGGCGCGGCGGCGGATCACTTCCTGGTTGCGCTTGAGGACTTCAAAGGTCCCGGTGCCGACGGTGCCCAGTCCGACCAGGCCGATTTTGATGGGTTTCATACGTTGATTCTAGGTTCCAGTAAGCGGGTCAGGCCGTGCCGGCCCGGCGGCGGTAGCCCTCGAGGAAGCGTCCGATGCGGCCGACGGCGTCGGTCAGGTCGTCCTGGTTCGGCAGGAACACCACCCGGAAGTGGTCCGGCGCGATCCAGTTGAAGCCCGTGCCCTGCACGATCAGCACCTTCTCCTCGGCCAGCAGCTCGTAGGCGAACTCCTGGTCGTCCTCGATGGGATAGATCTTGGGATCGAGACGGGGGAACATGTAGAGCGCCGCTTTTGGCTTCACGCAGCTCACGCCCGGAATCTCGGTCAACAACTTGTGCGCCAGGTCGCGCTGCTTGAGCAGGCGCCCGCCGGGGCCCACCAGGTCCTGGATGCTCTGGTAGCCGCCGAGCGCAGTCTGGATCGCAAGCTGGCCCGGGGTATTCGCGCACAAACGCATCGAGGCCAGCATGTTCAGGCCTTCGATGTAATCCTTGGCATGCTTCTTCTCGCCCGAGACGATCATCCAGCCGGCGCGGTAGCCGCACGAGCGGTAGTTCTTGGACAGGCCGTTGAGCGTCACGAACAGCACGTCGTCGGCCAGCGAAGCGATGGAGGTATGGGTTTCGCCCTCGTACAGGGTCTTGTCGTAGATCTCGTCGGCGTAGACGATCAGCTGGTGCTGGCGCGCCAGTTCCACGATCTCGAGCAGCACTTCCTTCGGATACAGGGCGCCGGTCGGGTTGTTCGGATTGATGACGACGATGGCGCGGGTGTTGGAGGTGATCTTGCGGCGCATGTCGTCGATGTCGGGCAGCCAGCCGGACTGCTCGTCGCACACGTAATGCACCGGCTTGCCGCCCGACAGGCTCACCGCTGCCGTCCACAGCGGATAGTCCGGCGCCGGCACCAGCACCTCGTCGCCCGAGTTGAGCAGGGCCTGCATGCCCATCACGATCAGCTCCGAGGCGCCGTTGCCCAGGTAGATGTCCTCGGTGGTGACACCGGCGATCTTCTTCTCCTGGCTGTAGTGCATCACCGCCTTGCGCGGCGCGAACAGGCCCTTGGAATCCGTATAGCCCGCCGAACCCTGCAGGTTGACGATCATGTCGTGCACGATCTCGTCGGGCGGATCGAAGCCGAACACGGCCAGGTTGCCGATGTTCAGCTTGATGATCTTGTGCCCCTCCTCCTCCATCTGCTTGGATTTCTCGAGGACGGGACCGCGGATGTCGTAGCAGACATCGGCGAGCTTGCGGGATTTCTGGATCGGCCGGTACATGGGGACTTTTGCTGCAATGCGAAAAAGCCCATTCTGCCGAAAGCTCGGCAATTACGCAATGTCCCTATGCCCGGCGTGGTCTGTATAGACAACTAATCAAGCGAACCTGACGTCTCCAATCGTCAATTGGTTCGTCCCGACCAGCTCCACGGCCATGTCGACGCCGGCCGAGTAGTTACCGTCGGCGTTGATGTCCACGAACAGATAGCTGTCCATGCCGTCGGTGGCGAAGGCCAGCGAACGGTTGGCGTCGCCGTCGTTGAAGAAGCCGGCCGTATGGCTGATCAGCTCTGCCACCAGTTGCTCGTTGTTGGCCAGCAGGGTGTGCTTGGCAATGCCGCCCGTGTTGGCGCCCTGGGCCAGGTGCAGCTGGCTCAGGTCGATCTTGTCGGTGCCGGACTCGAAAAAGTCGATCACGTCGAAGGTGTGGCTCAGGGAAATCGCTGTCGGCGCCGTCATGGTCGAATCGCTGCCCTTGGCAAACTTGACCAGGTCGCTGCCATTGCCGGCCTTGAGGTGCAGCTGGTCGGCGCCGCCATTGCCCTGGTAGACAATGGTCGAGTCGGTGCCGTAGACGTCGTCCCCGCCGGCGCTGCCCAGGTAAGTAAAGCTGAGGTCATTGGTGGAGTCGACCCGGGTCGCGCCCGACAGCAGAATGTCGCCGCTGGCGGCGCTGGCGTCGATCAGGGTCAGCGCATCCGAGTAGATGTTCTGGATCGTGAGCTTGGCGCCGCCGTCCAGGTACACGCTCTTCGCATTGTCGACGAACAGGTAGGACAGCTCGTTGCCGTACTGCCCCGCCTGGGTTGCCTCGTTGCCGGCGGTACCCGGCAGGTCTGTGTCGACCTGCTGCACGGTGGAGGTCACGCGGATGGTCTCGATGCCCTTGGCGATCACCGCGTGCGCTTCCACGCTGCCCTTGGCCGCGCCGTCGTTCACGCCGTCCACCGCCACCAGTTTGATCGGCAGCGTGTCGTTGGTCCCGCTGCTGTCGGCCAGGGTCAGCGACACGTTCGGCTGGTACAGGGTCTTGGTCTGCGCCTGGCTGTAGAAAGTGATCGAGGTGCCGGCCAGGGCGTTGATGAAGGTGACGTCCGACGGCATGGGCGCGCTCGTGATCAGGGACTTGGCCCCGCCCGCGCCGGCCAGGTCGTAGGTGTGCAGGCCGGACGAGAAGTCGAGGATCTCGAAGCCCGAGTACACGGTCTTGGCGGCCGCGTCGAGCAGGTTGCCGTCGTTGACGACCATCGTGTCGCTGCCCTCTCCGCCCGCCACCTTGGCGCCGGCCGCGGCGGCCGTGGTGAAGGTGTAGCTGTCGTCGCCCTTGCCCAGGTCGAAGCTGCCGGTGCCGGACAGGCCGTTGGTCAGCACCACCTTGTCGATGCCGGTGCCGCCCGTGAAGCGGAAGCCGCTGGTGCTGGCCACGATCAGGTCGGTCGAGCCGGCGAAGCCCGCGCCGTCGAAGCTGTTGAACGGCAGGATGCCGGACAGGTCGGCCTTCATGTCGCCGGTGCCGCGCAGGGTGATCGACTGCAGCTGGTCGGCGGCGGCGAGCGCAGTAGTGGTCAGGGTGAAGGCGCCCGCGTCCGAGATATCCAGCGAGGTGGCCTTGTCGGTGGCCAGGTTGAAGTCCGAGCTGCCCGGCGCTTCCACGGTCAGCTTGACGGCGGTGGCCGCCGCGTCGGTGATGGTGGCCTTGTTGGTGACCGCCTTGACGGTCAGGTTCAGCGTATGGCCCGCGGTCTTGTTCACGATCGTCGCGGCCTGGCTGGTGTTGGCCAGCCTGACGGTGGCGAGGGCGTCGCCGGTCAGGCTGGCGGGCGCCGTGTTGCCGTCGACCGAGACGCTCTTGCCGCCGTTGACGGTCACGCCGCCGTTGGTGGTGGCCAGCGTGGCCGCAGCCGTGTCGGACAGGCGCAGGTTGATCGCGCCCTTGGCCTGCACCGTCACGCTTTGCAGGGCGGCCGCGCCGGACAGGTCGTAGCCCGCCGCGCCGCCGAAGGCCCCGTTGGTGCTGAACTGGGCCTGCTGGATGTTGGCCAGCTGGGCCCCCGCCGGCAGGCCGGCCGCCAAGGCGCCGGTGGTGTCCGTCACCGCCAGCGTATTGATGCCGCCGCCGCCCTGGAGCACGTCACCGGCCGACCAGGTCGCGCCGGTGGCGTTGAACACGTCGTTGCCGCCGCCGCCCGTGAAGGCGACGCCGTTGTCGGCGCCTGCGCTCAGGGTGAACGCCAGCGGCGCCTTGCTGGCCTGGACGAAGGCCGCCACGGTCGCGGCCAGGGTGTCGGGCGCGGTGGCAGCGGCCAGCGAGGCGGCGTCGATCACCTTCGCGGTGAAGGCCTTGGCCGCTGCGGCCGCGTCGTCGCCGGCGTAGGCGGCGCGCTCCGGATAGGTGTCCAGCGCCGCGGTGAAGGCCTTGGCCGCCGTGACCTTGTTGTTGAAGGCGTCCAGGTCGGTGCCCTGGGCGCCGCCGGCGATGGCGGTCACCACGCCGTCGATGGTGATGGTCTTCTTGTCCAGCGCGTCGGCCCACCAGGCCACGCCGGCGGCTTCGGCGGCACGGCCGAACAGGTTCTGGTACACGGTGCGCACGATGTCGGCATTGCTCTTGCCGGCGAAGGTCTTCTTGTACTCGTCGGAGCTGGCGAAGGCGGCCGACACGGCCGAGGTGTCGCCCTGCGCTCCGGCGACGACGCCTTCCCAAAAGTCGACGCCGCTCACGTCGCCGGGGCGGTTGAAATAGGCGATGTACAGTTTCTGGATTTCGGTGGTGTAGAGTGCCATGGTTGTTCGTTCCTCAAGTTGCAGCATTGACAAAGCCGCGCATGGTAAACTTTCGTCCGCGCGCTGAAATCGAACACGGCAACGATTCCCCCACCCCTGGGGGGATCGCGAAGGCGCGGCGTTTATGGCATTCTTAGGGGTTTCCCGGTCCACACATGAAGCTTCACCAGAGCACCAACCAGCACTACCAAACCGTTACGGGCTATGACGACGCCGGAGTGGAGGTCAACGCCGTCCGCTTCGAGCACTCCCTGACGGTCATGCCCGAGACGCCGCCCCAGCGCTGGACCGAAGCGGGCTTCGCCCAGCTGAGCGCTGCCGATTTCGCCCCCATCGCCGCCCAGAACCCGGACGTGGTCATCCTCGGCACCGGCGCGCGCCAGCGCTTCATCCACCCCAGGCTGATCGCCGAGCTGACCGGGCGCCGCATCGGCGTCGAGTGCATGGACAACAAGGCCGCCTGCCGCACCTACAACATCCTGATGGGCGAAGGCCGCAAGGTCCTGCTGGCCCTGCTGCTGGACCAGGCGGACCTCGCATGAGCGACGCCCGCCCGTCCCGCGCCTGGGTGTGGGCGCTGCTGGCCGCGTTCACGCTCGTGTCGCTGTACGTGCTCGGCATCCGCACCCTGGTGCCGCCCGACGAAGGCCGCTACGCCGAGATGGCGCGCGAGATGTTCGCCACCGGCGACTGGGTCACCACCCGCCTCAACGGCATCAAATATTTCGAAAAGCCGCCGCTGCAGACCTGGATGAACGCCCTGTCCTTCGCCGTGTTCGGCCTGGGCGACTGGCAGGCGCGCCTGTGGACGGGCCTGTGCGGCATCCTGGGCGTGGTCCTGACCGGCTACACCGGCGTCAAGGTATTCGGGGAGCGCACCGGCTTCTATGCGGCGCTGGTGCTCGGCTCCTGCTTCTTCTGGGCCGCCTGCAGCCAGATCGATTCGCTCGACATGAGCCTGTCGGCGATGATGACGATCTCCCTGACCGCCCTGCTGCTCGCCCAGCACGACCGCGCCGGCGCGGCGGAGCGCCGCAACTGGATGCTGGTGTGCTGGGCCGGCATGGCCTTGGCGGTCCTGGCCAAGGGCCTGATCGGCATCGTCCTGCCGGGCGGCGTCCTGGTCGTCTATACCCTCGTCACGCGCGACTGGAAGCTGTGGACCCGGCTACACCTCGGCAAGGGCCTGCTGCTGTTCTTCGCCATCGCCGCGCCCTGGTTCGTGCTGGTCGGCCTGCGCAACCCGGAGCAGCCGCACTTCTTCTTCATCCACGAGCACTTCGAGCGCTTCCTGCTCAAGGAACACCACCGCGAAGCGGCCTGGTACACCTTCTTCGTCCTGACCGCGATCGGCATGCTGCCCTGGCTGGGCGTGCTGCCCGGCGCTCTGCGCCACGGCGCCGCGCGCGAAGCCGGCACCTTCCGCCCACGCCTGATGCTGCTGGTCTGGTTCGCCTTCATCCTGCTGTTCTTCACCAAGTCGAACTCCAAGCTGCCCGGCTACATCCTGCCGGTGTTCCCGGCCCTGGCCCTGCTGACCGGCAGCTACCTGGAGCACGGCAGCCGCGCCGCGCGCCAGGCCACGGCCGGCATCACGGCCCTGATCGGCGCCGCCCTGCTGGCGGCCACGCCCTACGTCACCCGCCTGCCCTTCCGTCCGGGCGAGGACGCGCTGCTCCAGGCCGCCCAGCCGTGGATGCTGGCCGCCGGTTTTTCCGCCCTGGTCGGCGGGGGGGCCGCCTTCCTGTGGGGCCGCCAGCTGCGGCGCGACTTGGCCGTGGTGGCCCTGGCCGTCGGCGGCTTCGCGGCCACGGAACTGCTGCTGGCCGGCTTCGAGCCCTACGGAAACCAGCGCGCCGCCGCCCCGATGATCCCGCTGATCCAGGCCGAGCTCAAACCCGACACCAAGCTGTATTCGGTGCGGATCTACGAACAGTCCCTGACCTTCTACCTGCGCCGCACGGTGACGCTGGTGGACTATTGGGACGAGTTCTCCTTCGGCCTGAAACAGGAGCCGCAGCGCTCGATCCCCACCGTACCGGAGTGGATCGCCATCTGGACCCGCGACGCCCAGGCCGGCGTCAAATCCGTGGCCATCATCGCCCCCGAGGCGCTGCGCACCCTGCAAGCCCAGGGCGTGCCGCTGCGCGTCATCGCCCAGGACGCGCGCCGCGCCGTCATCGCCAACCTCTGACCCAATGAATCTCGCTACCTTCGGTTTCATCATCAGCGGCGTTCTGCTGAACGCCCTCGCCCAGCTCCTGCTCAAGGCAGGCACCAACGCCGTCGGCGCCATCCACCTCACGGCCGACAACTGGTTCCAGACCGGCTTGAAGCTGGCCACCCAGCTGCCCATCCTGGGCGGGCTGGCCTGCTACGCGGTCTCGCTGGTGGTCTGGATCATCGGCCTGTCGCGCACCGACGTGACCCTGGCCTATCCCATGCTGTCGCTCGGTTACGTGGTCAGCGCGGTCGGGGCCTGGGCCTTCCTGGGCGAGACGGTCTCGCCCCAGCGCCTGCTCGCGATCCTCGTCATCGTGGCCGGCGTGGCCCTGCTGGCGCGCTCCTGAGCACGCGCGTCCCGCAGCGGGACATGACGGAGTGACAATTTGTTAGAATAACCGGGTTTAACACGAGGGATTCCCGAATGAGCGCACTGCCCTTCCTGCCGTTCTCGCGGCCTGCCATCGACGAAGAGACCATTGCCAGCGTGGGCGACGTGCTGCGCTCGGGCTGGATCACCAGCGGTCCCAAGGTCCAGGCCTTCGAAGCCCAGCTCTCCGAATACTTCGGCGGGCGCCCGGTCCGCACCTTCAATTCCGGCACCTGTACCATGGAGATCGCCCTGCGCATCGCCGGCATCGGCCCGGGCGACGAGGTGATCACCACGCCGGTGTCCTGGGTCGCCACGGCCAACGTGATCATCGAAGTGGGCGCCACGCCGGTGTTCGCCGACATCGATCCCGTCACCCGCAACATCGACCTCGACAAGGTGGAAGCGGCCATCACCCCGCGCACCAAGGCGATCATCCCCGTGTACCTGTCCGGCCTGCCGGTCGACATGGACCGCCTGTACGCCATCGCGGACAAACACAAGCTGCGCGTGGTGGAAGACGCGGCCCAGGCCTTCGGCTCGCTGTGGAAGGGCAAGCGCATCGGCGCCTTCGGCGACTTCGTCTCGTTCAGCTTCCAGGCCAACAAGAATCTCACCACGGCCGAAGGCGGCTGCCTGGTCCTGAACAACGCGGACGAGGCGCGCCTGGCCGAAAAATACCGCCTGCAGGGCGTGACCCGCAGCGGCATGGACGGCATCGACGTCGACGTCCTGGGCGGCAAGTACAACATGACGGACGTGACGGCCGTGATCGGACTGGGGCAGATGAAGACCATCGCCGCCACCAACGCCCACCGCGAGCAGCTCGCGCGCCGCTACTTCGAATGCTTCGGTCCGGACTTCGAGGCCAGGACCGGCGCCCAGCTCCCGCAGCAGGCGTTCGGAACCTCGAACTGGCACCTGTTCCAGATCATCCTGCCCGACCACGGTCCCGGCACCCGCGCCGCCTTCATGGAGCGCATGCAGAAGGAATTCAATATCGGCACCGGCTACCACTACGCGCCGATCCACCTGTTCACGCTGTACCGCGAGCGCGGCTTCAAGGAGGGCATGTTCCCCCACTCCGAGAAGATCGGCCGCCTGACCGTTACGCTCCCGATGTTCAACACCATGGCGCTGTCCGACGTCGATCGCGTCGTCGCCGCCGTCAACGCGATCCTGGCCAAATGAGCGTCGTCGCCATGAAGCCCGAACTGTCCGTCGTCATCCCGGTCTACAACGAGGAAGCTGGCCTGCCGGCCCTGTTCGCGCGCCTGTACCCGGCGCTGGACGCGATGCACATCCCCTACGAGATCGTGTTCGTCAACGACGGCAGCCGCGACAACTCGGTGTCCATCCTCGCCGAGCAGTTCCGCACCCGCCCGGACGTGACGCGCGTGGTGCTCTTCAACGGCAACTACGGCCAGCACATGGCGATCCTGGCCGGCTTCGAGGCCACCCGCGGCGAAATCGTCGTCACCCTCGACGCCGACCTGCAGAACCCGCCCGAGGAAATCCACCACCTGGTTTCCAAGATGCGCGAGGGCTACGACTACGTCGGCTCGATCCGCCGCAAGCGCCAGGATTCGGCCTGGCGCACCATCGCATCCAAGGCGATGAACCACCTGCGCGAGAACATCACGAACATCAAGATCACGGACCAGGGCAACATGCTGCGCGCCTACCACCGCAACGTGATCGACCTGGTCAACCAGTGCGGCGAGGTGAACACTTTCGTGCCGGCCCTGGCCTACAAGTTCGCGCGCAAGCCGACCGAGATCGTGGTCGAGCACGAGGAGCGTGCGGCGGGCGAATCGAAGTATTCGCTGTACTCGCTGATCCGCCTGAACTTCGACCTCGTGACCGGCTTCTCGCTGGTGCCGCTGCAGATGTTCTCCATGCTCGGGATGGCGATGTCGATCCTGTCGGCGCTGCTGGTGGTGGTGCTGCTGGTGCGCCGCGTGTTCCTGGGCGCCGAGGCCGAGGGCGTGTTCACCCTGTTCGCGATCACCTTCTTCTTCATGGGCGTGATCCTGTTCGGCATCGGCCTGCTGGGCGAATACGTGGGCCGCATCTTCCAGCAGGTGCGGGCCCGCCCGCGCTACGTGGTCCAGACCATTCTCCAGCAAGCCCCGGGCAAGGAGCAGCCGCTCGACGCCGAAGGCGTGGAAAAGCGCCAGGTGAGCCGCTGATGGCGCGCGCCGTCGTCTTCGCCTACCACAACGTGGGCGTGCGCTGCCTGAAGGTGCTGCTGGCCGGCGGCGTCGACGTCGCCCTGGTGGTGACCCACGAGGACAGCGCCGGCGAGAACATCTGGTTCGAGTCCGTCATTTCGGTCTGCCGCACCGAAGGCGTCCCGTTCATCACGCCGGCCGACGCCAAGGGCGAGGACCTGCTGGCCCAGGTGCGCGCGGCGCGGCCGGATTTCCTGTTCAGCTTCTACTACCGCCACATGCTGCCCCAGGCGCTGCTGGAACTGGCGCCGGCCTACAACATGCACGGCTCGCTGTTGCCGCAGTTCCGCGGCCGCGCGCCGGTCAACTGGGCGGTGCTGCACGGCGCGTCCGAAACCGGCGCCACCCTGCACGAGATGACGGTCAAGCCTGACGCCGGCGCCATCGTCGCCCAGACCGCCGTGCCGATCCTGCCCGACGACACCGCGCACGAGGTATTCGGCAAGGTCCAGGTGGCGGCCGAAATCACCCTCTGGCGCGTGCTGCCGGATCTCCTTGCCGGCCGCGCCCCGCGCCTGCCCAACGACCTGGCCAGCGGCTCCTACTTCGGCGGCAGGAAGCCCGAGGACGGCCGCATCGACTGGAGCCGGGACGCCCGCCAGGTCTACAACCTGCACCGCGCCGTCGCCCCGCCCTATCCCGGCGCCTTCACCGAGCAGGGCGGCCGTGTTTACGTTATCGAACGCGCAAGGTTGCACAAGCAGCCCTTGCCAGGTTTGCCACCGGGTCTGGCGGTGGTGGATAATGCCATCTTTGGCGTTTGCGGCGACGGCCGCGCCCTCGCCATCCACAGCCTGCTGGAAGACGGCGCACCGGTAACTCCGGCGCAGCTTGCCGCCCGGCTGGCCTGAACGAATCTTCAGAAGAGAGCATCGCATGAAAAAAGTCCTCATCCTCGGCGTCAACGGTTTCATCGGCCACCACCTGTCCAAGCGCATCCTCGAGACGACCGACTGGCACGTCTACGGGATGGACATGCAGTCCGACCGCATCGGCGACCTGCTGGCCAACGACGCCTACAAGGCGCGCATGCACTACTTCGAAGGCGACATCACCATCAACAAGGAATGGGTCGAGTACCACGTCAAGAAGTGCGACGTGATCCTGCCGCTGGTGGCCATCGCCACCCCGTCCACCTACGTGAAACAGCCGCTGCGCGTGTTCGAACTGGACTTCGAGGCCAACCTGCCGATCGTGCGTTCGGCCCACAAGTACGGCAAGCATCTGGTATTCCCCTCGACCTCCGAGGTGTACGGCATGTGCCACGACGAGGAATTCGATCCGGAGCAGTCGGAGCTGATCTGCGGCCCGATCAACAAGCCGCGCTGGATCTACTCCTGCGCCAAGCAGCTGATGGACCGCGTGATCTGGGGCTACGGCATGGAAGGCCTGAACTTCACCCTGTTCCGCCCCTTTAACTGGATCGGCGCCGGCCTTGACTCCATCCACACGCCGAAGGAAGGCTCCTCGCGCGTGGTGACCCAGTTCTTCGGCCACATCGTGCGCGGCGAAAATATTTCGCTGGTGGACGGCGGTGCGCAGAAACGCGCGTTCACCCACGTCGGCGACGGCATCGATGCGCTGATAAAAATCATCGCCAACGAGAACGGCATCGCCAGCGGCAAGATTTACAACATCGGCAACCCGCACAACAATTATTCGATTCGCGATCTGGCCGGCATGATGCTGAAGCTGGCGACCGAATATCCGGAATACGCGGAATCCGTCA
>DASRUW010000547.1:0-5969 GCA_035655255.1 Telluria sp.
ACGATCACGCCGAACGCGCCCAGGTCTGGCTCCAGCAGCAGCAGGAAGCCGACCAGGCCGACCGCGACGGCCATCGGCATGAAACCCTTGGTGAGCTTGTGCATGTACTGCTGCTTGCGCACGGTGAAGTCGGCGGCGTACAGCACCATCACGATCTTCATCACCTCGGACGGCTGCAGGTTGAACACGCGCAGGTTGAGCCAGCGGCGCCCGCCGTTGACCACCACGCCGATGCCGGGAATGAGCACCAGCGCCAGCAGCACCAAGGTCCCGATGAACATGAGAGGGGCCATGCGCTGGAGCGTCTCGATGCGGAAGCGGAACGCAATCAGGCCGGCAAGCAGCGACACGACGATGAACAACGCTTGGCGGGTTACGAAGTAGTTGTTCGAATAGTTCGAGAACTTGGGCGAATCGGGCAGCGCGATCGAGGCGCTGTACACCATGACCATCCCGGTCAGCATCAGCAGGATGGTGACCCAGACCAGCGGCTGGTCGTACTCCATCATGCGCGACGGACGCTGGCGCGCGCCGATCGCCGCCGTCTCGGTGGAACCCGCGAACTTGAAGGGGAGCTGGAAGGGCATCAGATCTCCTGTCCCTTCTCGCGCGCGATCTCGCGCACGGCGTCGCAGAACACCTGGGCGCGGTGCGCATAATTGGTAAACATGTCCAGGCTGGCGCAGGCAGGCGACAGCAGCACGGCGTCGCCGGCGCGGGCGGCTTCGCGGCAGCGTAGCACGGCCTCCGGCAAATTCGCGCAGTCGTTCAGCTCGACGCCGCTGCCGTCCAAGGCGGCGCGGATCGCCGGCGCGTCGCGGCCGATCAGGGCCACGCTGCGCACGTAGCGCGCGCAGGGCTCGGCCAGCGGCGCGAAATCCTGGCCCTTGCCGTCGCCGCCGGCGATCAGCACGATCTTCTGTTCGCTGCCGCCGAAGGCCTTGCCCAGGCCGTTGAGGGCGGCCACGGTGGCGCCGAGGTTGGTGCCTTTGCTGTCGTCGTAGTAATCGACGCCGTCGATCGAGGCGATCAGCTCGACGCGATGTGGTTCGCCCTTGTACTCGCGCAGGCCGTGCAGCAGCGGCGCGAACGGCAGGTCCACGGCGCGGCACAGGGCCAGCGCGGCCAATGCGTTGGAGGCGTTGTGGATGCCGCGGATGTGCAGCGCGTCGGCCGGCATCAAGCGGTTCAGGCTCACTTCGACCGGCTCGGCCGGTTCATGCTTGCGGCGCTTCTTCGGTTCCCCGTCGTCCAGGCCGACGGCCACGGTCAGCCACAGCACGCCGCGCTCGTTCACCAGGCCGAAGCAGGCCGGTTCGGCCGGCTCGTTCGTACCGAAGGTGACGTTGGTGCCGGTGGCCGAAGCCATGCGCATCACGGCCGCGTCGTCGCGGTTCAGGACCCGCACGGTGTCCGCGCCGAAGATGCGGGCCTTGTCGTTGGCATAGGCCTGCATGTCGCCGTGCCAGTCCAGGTGGTCCTGGGTCACGTTCAGGACCGTCGCGGCGTTCGGGTTGAGGCTGAAAGTCGAATGCAGCTGGAAGCTGGACAGCTCCAGGATCCAGGCTTGCGGCAGCGTGTTCGCGTCCATGCACTCGCGCAGCACGTCCAGCGCGGCCGGGCTGATGTTGCCGGCCACCCGCGTGGACAGGCCGGCGCGCTGGCACAGCAGGCCGGTCAGGCTGGTCACCGTGGTCTTGCCGTTGGTGCCGGTGATCGCGATGACCTTCGGCGCGTAGCCGGTGTTTTCCTTCAGGTGCGCCAGCGCCTGGGCAAACAGCTCGATCTCGCCCCACATGGGAATGTGGCGCCCGGCGCAGGCGGGCGTGATCGCCGCCAGCTCGCGGTTCGGCGCCAGGCCGGGGCTCAGGGTGACGAAGTCGATCCCGTCCAGCAGGTCCGCACCAAACTCCCCATGGACGAACGCGGCATCCGGCACCGACGCGCGCAGCGCGGGCAGGCGCGCAGGTTCGGCGCGCGTGTCGGCCACGCGCACGCGCGCGCCGCAGCGGTGCAGCCACTGCGCCATCGCGAGGCCCGATTCGCCGAGCCCGAGAACGAGTACCTGTTTGCCTTCGTAGTTCATGTCAGCGCAGCTTCAGCGTGGACAAACCGACCAGGATCAGCATCATGGTCACGATCCAGAACCGGACCACGACCTGCGTCTCCTTCCAACCTTTTTGCTCGAAGTGGTGGTGCAGGGGCGCCATCAGGAACACGCGCCGCCCCTGCCCGTACCGCTTCTTGGTGTACTTGAACCAGCCGACCTGGATGATGACCGACAGGGTCTCGGCGACGAACACGCCGCCCATGATGAACAGGACGATCTCCTGGCGCACGATCACGGCGATGGTGCCGAGCGCGCCGCCCAGCGCCAGCGCGCCGACGTCGCCCATGAACACCTGGGCCGGATGCGCGTTGTACCAGAGGAAGGCCAAGCCGGCGCCGGCCATGGCGCCGCAGAAGATCAGCAGCTCGCCCGCGCCGGGGATGTGCGGGATGAACAGGTATTTCGAATAATTGGCCGAGCCGGTCAGGTAGGCGAACAGGCCGAGCGCCGAACCCACCATCACGGTCGGCATGATGGCCAGGCCGTCCAGGCCGTCCGTGAAGTTGACGGCGTTGGACGAGCCCACGATCACGCAATAGGTCAGCGCGATGAAGCCCCACACGCCGAGCGGATAGCTGACGGTCTTGAAGAAGGGGACGATCAGGTCGGCCTTGGGCGGCAGGTCCATCGAGAAGCCCGATTGCACCCAGGCGAAGATCAGCTCCGCGACCTGGCGCGGGGTGGCGGCCGACACCGAGAACGCCAGATAGAAGGCGGCGGCGATACCGACCAGCGACATCCAGAAATACTTCTCCGCCGAGCGCATGCCCTCCGGGTCCTTGAACACCACCTTGCGGTAGTCGTCCACCCAGCCCACGGCGCCGTAGCCGAGGGTGACGACCAGCACCGGCCAGATCAGGCGGTTGGAGAAATCGCACCACAGAAGCGTGGCCACGCCGATGGCGATCAGCACCAGCACGCCGCCCATGGTCGGGGTGCCGTGCTTTTTCAGATGGGTCTCGGGGCCGTAGGAGCGCACCGCCTGGCCGACCTTCATGCGGGTCAGGTAGCGGATCACGGCGGGGCCGGCGAACAGGCCGATCAGCATGGCCGTGATGGTGGCGCCGACCGCGCGGAAGGTGATGTAGTTGAAGATCCGGAAGAATCCGAGATCCCCTTGGAAGAATTGTGCGAGCCAGAGCAGCATCAGTGGGCGTCCTTGCCGTTGTGTTGAGTTCCAATCAGGTGTTGGACCACGCGTTCCATTTTCATGAAGCGCGAGCCCTTCACCAGCACAGTTGCGTCAGATTTGCTGCCCAGTTGGTGATCCAGTGCTGCCAATAATTCGTCGAACTGCTCGAAATGCCGTGCGCCGGAAGCGGCGAGGTGACGGGCCAATTCGCCCGTCGCCAGCACGGTTTCAATTCCGCGCGAGGCGGCGTAGGTGCCGATCTCGCGGTGAAATTCAGGTCCCTGCGTGCCCACCTCGCCCATGTCGCCGAGCACCAGCACGCGCGGCGCGGGATACTGCGCCAACACGTCGATGGCGGCGCGCACGGAATCGGGATTGGCGTTGTAGGTGTCGTCGATCACGGTGGCGCCGCATTGCGCCGTCTTGCGCTGCAGGCGGCCGCTGACCGGGGCGAAGGCTTCCAGGCCGCGCACGATGGCCTCGGGCCCGATGCCGGCGGCCAGCGCGCAGGCGGTGGCGGCCAGCGCGTTGCGCACGTTGTGCACGCCGAAGGCCTGCAGGCGCACCGTGAAGCGCTGGGGCGAATCGCCGCGCACCGCGACGTCGAGGGTGCTGCCGAAGTCCGCCGCCGCATGGGCGCAGGTGACGGTGGCCGATGCGTCGAAGCCGAAGGTGAAGGCGCGGCGCCGGCCGCGCGCGAAGGTCAGCTCCTGCCAGATCGGGCTGTATTCGTCGTCGCTGGGGAACACGGCCACGCCGTCGTCCGGCAGGCCGGCCAGCACGCAGCCGTTCTCGCGCGCCACCGCTTCCACGGTGTGCATGAATTCCTGGTGCTCGCGCTGGGCGTTGTTGACCAGGCCGACCGTGGGCGCGGCGATGGCGCTCAGGCGGCCGATCTCGCCCGGGTGGTTCATGCCCAGTTCGACCACCGCCGACTTATGGTGCGCTTCCAGGCGCATCAGCGTGAGCGGCACGCCGATCTCGTTATTCAGGTTGCCGGCCGTGGCCAGGCGGTCCGCTTCGCCGTGGGCAGCGGCGAGGATCGCGGCGATCATCTCCTTGACGGTGGTCTTGCCGTTGCTGCCGGTGACGCCGATGAGGGGAATGCGGAACTGGCTGCGCCACAGATGGGCGATCTGGCCCAGCGCGACCAGCGTGTCGGGCACCACCAAGGCCGGCAGCGGGAAGCCGTCCGGCACGCGGCTGACCACGACGGCGGCCACGCCGCGCTGCGCCACCTGGTCCAGGAAGTCGTGGGCGTCGAACTTCTCGCCCTTGAGCGCGACGAACAGCGAGCCGGCCGGCGCCGTGCGGCTGTCCGTGGTGACGCCCTCGAACTGCGCGTTGCGCGTCATGCGCGAGCCCGCGAGCGGAGCGACCAGTTGTGCCAGGGAGCCGCGCATCAGCTGGGCCTCATCATGGTGACCCGCGCGGCCAGGGCCAGCGCGGCATGGTCGGCGTCGGAGAACGGCAGCTTCTTGCCCTTGATCTCCTGGTATGGCTCGTGGCCCTTCCCCGCCAGCAGGATCACGTCCGGCTTCTGCGCGTGGCGGATGGCGGACAGGATCGCGGCGGCCCGGTCTTCGATGGCCTGGTATTGCGAATAGGGGTGCTGCGGATCCATGCCGGCCACGATCTGCTCGATGATGGCCTGCGGCTCCTCGCTGCGCGGATTGTCGCTGGTGACCAGCACATGCTCCGCGATCTGCGCGATGCGTCCCATCTGCGGGCGCTTGCCAGGATCGCGGTCGCCGCCGCAGCCGAACACGCACCACAGTTCGCCGCCGCGTTCCTTGGCCACCAGGCGCAGGGTCTGCAGGGTCTTTTCCAACGCGTCCGGCGTGTGCGCGTAGTCGATCACGACCATCGGCACGTCCTGCCCGCCGACCTGCTGCATGCGGCCGGGCGCCGGTACCAGCGCTTCGATGGCCTCGACCGCCTCGCGCAGGGCCAGCCCGCGCGCCAGCAGCGCGCCCAGCACGCCGAGCGCATTGCTCATGTTGAACTGGCCGACCAGCTGCGTCTTCACCGCCGCTTCGCCAAGGGGCGAATCGAGATGGAAATCGGTGCCGTTGTTCCGGCTGCGGAACTGCGAACCGCGCAGCATCTCGACGCCGGGCAGGTCCGGCTGCGCGGCCGCGTCCTGCAAGGTATACCCGATCACCCGCAGCTGCGGCCGTTGCTGCCTGATGTGGGCCACGAAGCGCAGGCCGGCCGGGTCGTCCAGGTTGAGGACGGCGGTCTTCAGGTTCGGCCAGTCGAACATCTGGCGCTTGGCCGCCTCGTAGTGGTCCATGTCGCCATGGAAGTCGAGGTGGTCGCGCGTCAGGTTGGTGAAGACGGCGACGTCGAAGTGCATGCCCAGCGCGCGGCCCTGCACCAGGCCGATCGACGACACTTCGATCGCCAGCGCGGTCGCGCCCTCGCCGCGCAGGTGGGCCAGTTTCTGGGCCAGCAGCACGGCGTCCGGCGTGGTGTAGCCAGTGACGTCGAAGCCGGCATCGCCGCCGTCGCGGTAGACGCCCACGCCCAGCGTGCCGATCACGCCGGCCGTGCCGCCCGCGCGCGACAGTGCCTGGCCCAGCCAGACCGCGCTCGAGGTCTTGCCATTGGTGCCGGTCACGCCCACCGTGAACATGCCGCTGTCGGGCATGCCATAACTAGCATGGGCGATCGGGCCGGCGTTGATCTTCAGGTCCGGCACCCCGAGGTGCGCGACCTTCCATT
>DASRUW010000548.1:0-4903 GCA_035655255.1 Telluria sp.
CCGGCAAGCTGGTGGCCATCGACCAGCGCTGGGTGAACGCCGGCAAGTCGATCACCAGCGGCGTCGAAATCAGCGGCCGCCTGAACGGCAAGCTGGGGGCCGGCCGCTGGACCGCCGGCCTGGACGGCACCCGCCTGCTGGACAAGCGTTCCAAGCCGATCAACAGCGCGGACTGGGGCAAGAGCGAACTTGGCGTGTTCGTGTTCACCGGCGACCTGGGCGTGAAGTGGAAGCACACCGCTTTCCTCACCTACCAGCAAGGCGACTGGAGCGGCATGCTGACCAATATCTACCGCGGCTCGTACGACGACCAGGTCCTGCCGGGCGTCCAGAACGGCAAGGTCACGCCGCCGGACTGGAACGCGCGCGTGAAGGCCTACTCGATCTTCAACGCCTCGGTGACCTACACCGGCGTCAAGAACCTGAGCCTGTCGGCCGGCGTGAAGAACATCTTCAACACGGACCCGCCGTTCGCGATCACGTATGACAGCAACACCGGCGCCGGCAGCTCGTGGGAGCCGCGCGTGGCGGACCCGCGCGGCCGCTCGCTGACGCTGACCGCGAACTACAAGTTCCTGTAAGATCAGGCTTCCCTTGTGGCCCGAGGCTTGAGGCGTCCCCCCGCCTCGGCTTCGGGCCTTTTTAATTTGACAGGCATGGACAGGCGCACGTTCGGCATGCTGTTGGCACTGGGCCTGGCCCTGCCGCCCGCGCGCGCGCAGGCCCGGCCCAAGAGACGCATGCGGCACACCCTCATCAAACCGCGCCGGCTGGAGCCGGGCGACACCGTCGGCCTGATCGCGCCGGCCGGACGCACCAGCGAAGAATCGATCGAGAAGGCGAGCTCTCATATCGAGGCGCTCGGCTTTCGCGTCCAGCACGCGCCCCACCTGCGCGAGATCCACGGGAACTACGCCGGCACCGCGCAGCAGCGCCTGGACGACCTGCACGGCATGTTCACCGATCCCGCCATCAAGGCCCTGTGGTGCATTCGCGGCGGCTCGGGCGCGATCTCGCTGCTGCAGCACATCGACTACCGGCTGATCCGGCGCCACCCGAAAATCCTGATCGGCTACTCCGACATCACGGCCCTGCACCTGGCGATCCTGCGCCACGCCGGGCTGGTCACCTTCCACGGACCGGTGGCCTCCTCCGGCCCGTCGGAGTACGCCAACCGCCACCTGCTGGAACTGCTGATGCAGCCGCAGCGCGAGTACATCATCCCCCCGGCCGAGGAAAACCTGGTGCGCGCGCTGTCCGAGCCGCAGTACAGCATGCGCACCGTGCACGAAGGCGTGGCGACCGGACGCCTGATCGGGGGCAACCTGAGCCTGGTGGCGGCCCTGGCCGGCACGCCCTACGCCGCGGACTTCCGCGACGCGCTCGTGTTTTTGGAAGAGGTGAACGAGGAGCCATACCGCATCGACCGCTGGATGACCCAGCTCGATCTGTCGGCCGGCTTCCGGCACGCGGCCGGCGTGATGATCGGCGTGTGCGAAAACTGCGTGGCCGAAGAGGGCTCGATCTCGCTGACTTTCGACGAGACGGTGGACCAGTTCCTCGAACCGCTCAAGCGCCCCGCCGTCGCCGGCTGGTCCTTCGGCCACATCCGCCACCAGTTCACCCTCCCGGTCGGCGTGCGCGCACGCATGGACACCAAAGCTGGTACGCTCACGCTGTTGGAACCTGCCGTCACCTGAGAATCCCATGAACACATCGAGCCGCTACGACATTGGAATCGCGTTTCTGAAGCAGGTCGGCGGCGAGAACTATGACGCGCCGATCAACAGCCTGAAGACGATCGCACCCGACTTGGCCCGCTTCACGGTGGAGTTCGGGTATGGCGACGTGATGTCGCGCCCGGGACTCGATCTCAAGACCCGCCAGTTCTGCACCGTCGCCGCGCTGGCCGCGATGGCCAACGCCCAGCCGCAGCTCAAATACCACATCAACGGCGCGCTGAACGTGGGTTGGGAGCCTGCCGCGGTGATGGAAGCGCTGTACCTGTGCGCCGGCTATGCGGGTTTTCCCGCCGCGCTGAATGCCGTCTTTGCGGCCAAGGAGGTCTTCCAGGCGCGGGGACTCGCATGGGTTCCCGAGCCGGATGGGCGCGACGAAGACAGGTACGAGCGCGGGCTGGCGGCCCTGGAGCAGGTCAGCGCAGGCGCGGGCGCGGCGGTCATCCGGAGCCTGCAGGATATCGCTCCCGATCTGGCGCGATTCATCATCGAGTTCGCATACGGCGACATCATTTCACGGCCCGGCATCGACAACCGCACGCGGGAACTGGCCACGGTCGCCTTGCTGACCGCGCTCGGCAACGCCCAGCCGCAATTGAAGGTGCACGTGAGCGCGGCTCTCAATGTCGGCGCGGCGCGGGAAGAGATCATCGAAGCCATCCAGCAGATGGCAGTCTACGCCGGCTTCCCTGCCGCCTTGAACGGCATCGGCGCCGCGCGTGAGATCTTGCCGGCGTCCTGACAACCGCATGCCTTCCCCTCAAGACCGCGAGGAAGCCGAGTGGCCGCCGCTCTCCAGTGCGGCGGCGGCCGGGCTGTCGCTGCTGGCGCTGTGGGTCGCGTGGCAGCATTTCCTGACCAAGGACGCCTGGGTCGCCGTGCTCGATAGCGCCAACCTCGCCTTGCATGAAGCGGGCCATCCGGTAGTCGGCATGCTGTGGACCCGCCTGGGCGTGTATGGCGGCACGATCTTTCAGCTGCTGTTTCCCGCCCTTTTCGCGCACTACTTCCGGCGCGAACGCCAGACGGCGGGATGGACGGTCTGCCTGCTGTGGCTGGGCGAGAACCTGATGAACGTGGGACGCTACATGAAGGACGCACGGGCGCAGGAGCTTCCCCTGACCGGGGGCGGCGAACACGATTGGACGGAGATCTTCAGCCGCTGGGGCGTGTTGGCCCATGACGTCGGCATCGGCAATGCCTTCAGGCTGCTGGGCCTTGCCGTCGCGGCATATGCGGTCTGGTGGGCCTGGCGGCGGTCCGGACGCTGAACCGTCAGGCCGCCATCCAGAAGAACACTGCCGTCATGCGCTTGTCCTCGTGGCCGAAGCCGAAGTAGGACGTGGCCGAGTGCACGATGTTGGCCTTGTACAGGACCATGCGGTTGAAGCGGTTCTCGATGCGCAGGTCTTCCTGCCACGCGTCCAGGGGCAGCGAAGTCACGGCCAGCGCCTCGCGCAGGTTGGCGTGCGGCGGGCTGCAGATGTTCCCGCCCAGTTTGCCGTCCGGGTAGCGCTGGCGATAGAACGAAGTGCCCGCGTCCGCGTCCGGCTCCGGCGACAGGTAGATCACGGCGGCGTAGCGGCACAGCTTGCGCGAATCCGTGTGCGGGCGCGGGCCGGATTCGTCCATCCCCACCAGCTGCACGCAGTTGTGGTTCAGGACCTTGCCGTCGGGAGCCTGTTCCTGCCACAGCTTCTTTGCCCCCGTCACCTTCCTGACCCAGGCTTCGACGTAGGCCATCTCCTCGGGCAGCAGCGCGTTCGGCGCGCGCCGGCCGGGCCAGGGCAGCGGCGCGTGCGGCGCGCCCAGCTCCCATTCGGCGCGGCCGAAGCAGCGCGCCGACACTTCCTGCGCGTTGGGCAGGAAGCCGTCCTGCACCCAGTAGTCGCGGCCTTCCTGCGGCTTGCGGTAGACGAGAGGGCGCATCAATGCGACACGATGCGCGACATCACCGAGAAGGCGGCCCCGGCCTGCGACTGCTCCAGCAGGATGGTCAGCTCGGAGAAGGTGCACATCATGTTGATCACGCTGATCTTGTCCCAGGCGAGCTTCTTCAGCACGGCGTGGTAGATGCCGGGCGTGCCGCGCGTCTCGGGATTGAGGCGCAGGGTCAGCGCGGTCAGGTTGTCGATGCGGGCCAGCAGGCGCTCGGAGGCGAAGGCTTCCTCGACCACCGGGATCAGGGGCCGGGCGCACACCACCAGCATCTCGTGCACGCCGCGCGTCACGGTCACGAACATGCCCGGATGCGGTTCGGCCATCGACAGCAGCTGGCGCTGGCACTCGTGCGACAGGTCCGACAGGCGGAAGGTGAAGATCGACAGGTCGGTCTTGGTATTCAGCTCGCCCGAACGCGGGCCGAGGATCGGAATGGCCGACCGTTTTTCCGGCAGCCGGTCCGACAGGCGGCGCAGGGCCATCACGACGGCGGCCTGGCCGACCGGCTTCCACAGGTCGGCCTCCAGCTGTGGGCGCAGCTGGCGTGCCAGCTCCGACAGGTTGATCAGGCCAAGGGACATGCCCTCGGTCAGGAACGGCGACTCGGTGACGATTTGCTCAACTTTGGTAGCGATCGAAAGCATGTCCTTTTCCCTCGCCGGCGTCATTGCGGACGCCGGGCGAAGCCTCCCCGGATAAGAAGAATAAGAGTCGGCTGCGCGCTGGCTGGCGCGCGGCCACCGTTACTTCGCTGCTGGATGGCGCCGGTCAGGCGCTTGGGAGTGGCGTCGGGCAAGACCGCCGAAGAGGGGTGAAGAAGACAAAGGCCAGTTGCGTGCGTGTGCTCATGATTTTCCCGTCCAATCGTGGCGCCTTGTGATGCCCTCATGGGGCGGTGGCGCTTCTGTCAACGTTACCTGAGGGGTCCTCGGTAATCTGGAGCTAAGTGTAGACCGCAAACTTATGTCAATGCAATCGGAACAAGTGTCCGATTCTCGCCAAATGTTTCATTTTTGCTGCATCTAGAGTAGGCCATCTAATCCCCTTGCAGGTTCAAAATTTTGTGCATCTTGATCTCGATCAACAGAACATTCTTTCGGTAAGTGGCGTTTTCTCCACACAGTTGCAGCATGGCTATGTCCAAAAATGGACATTTCAGGAATGTTCGTCTCATTTCCTGTTTTTTTTGACATGCCCGGATCGATGGGTCTAGTGTCCACCTT
>DASRUW010000549.1:0-6570 GCA_035655255.1 Telluria sp.
GTCCGTGAATGGCAGTGAGCCCGAGCGCCTTGCCAACACCAGTAGGATCGATGCCGTATTCGGCTGGCAGCACCACCACGAACAGCAGCAGCGCGGCGGCCGGGGCGGCGTGCGCGGCCGGCGGCGGCATGTGGACCGCCACCCAGCCGGTGGCCGGCAGCAGCGGCACCAGCAGCAGCGCCACGATGTTGATGATCTTGATCAGGGGGTTCACGGCCGGGCCAGCGGTGTCCTTGTACGGGTCGCCCACGGTGTCGCCGGTCACGGCCGCCTTGTGCGCGTCCGAACCCTTGCCGCCGAAATTGCCGTCCTCGATGTACTTCTTGGCGTTGTCCCAGGCGCCGCCGCCGGTCGTCATCGAGATCGCGACGAACAGGCCGGTGATGATGGTGCCCATCAGGAGGCCGCCCAGCGCGGCCGGGCCGAGCAGCATGCCGACCAGGATCGGCACCACCACCGGCAGCAGCGACGGCAGGATCATTTCCCTGATCGCGGACGCGGTCAGCATGTCCACCGCCTTGTCGTACTCCGGCTTGCCGGTGCCGTCCATGATGCCCTTGATGGTCTGGAACTGGCGGCGCACCTCGATCACGACGGCGCCCGCGGCGCGGCCCACGGCTTCCATCGCCATGGCGCCGAACAGGTAGGGAATCAGGCCGCCGATGAACAGGCCCACGATCACCATCGGGTTGGACAGGTCGAAGGACATGGCCTTGCCGACCGACTCCAGCGCGTGGGTGTAGTCCGCGAACAGCACCAGCGCGGCCAGGCCGGCCGAGCCGATCGCATAGCCCTTGGTGACGGCCTTGGTGGTGTTGCCCACGGCGTCCAGCGGGTCGGTGATGGCGCGCACGGAATCGGGCAGGCCGGACATCTCGGCGATGCCGCCGGCGTTGTCGGTGATCGGGCCGTAGGCGTCGAGCGCCACGATGATGCCGGCCATCGACAGCATGGAGGTGGCGGCGATGGCGATGCCGTACAGCTGCGCCATTTCGTACGAGGCCAGGATCGCCACGCACACGGCCAGCACCGGATAGGCGGTCGACTTCATCGACACGCCCAGGCCGGCGATGATGTTGGTGCCGTGGCCCGTGGTCGAGGCTTCGGCGATGTGGCGCACCGGCTTGAAGTCGGTGCCGGTGTAGTACTCGGTGATGTAGACCATCAGGCCGGTCAGCACGATGCCGACCAGGGCGCAGCCCAGCATGCTGTTGCGCATGCCGGCGTCGTCGCCCCACACGATCCAGGTGACGGCGACGAAGCCCAGCACGGACAGGCCGGCCGCCCACCACAGGCCCTTGTACAGCGCGGACATCACGTTCTTGCCCGGCGTGGCTTTCACCATCGAGCAGCCCAGGATCGAACCGATGATCGACACGCCCCCCAGCGCCAGCGGATAGATGATGGCCTTGGTCGGCGCGCCGGTGATCACCAGCGCCCCCAGCAGCATGGTGGCGATCAGGGTCACGACATAGGTCTCGAACAGGTCGGCGGCCATGCCGGCGCAGTCGCCCACGTTGTCGCCCACGTTGTCGGCGATGACGGCCGGGTTGCGCGGATCGTCCTCGGGAATGCCGGCTTCCACCTTGCCCACCAGGTCCGCGCCGACGTCGGCGCCCTTGGTGAAGATGCCGCCGCCCAGACGCGCGAAGATCGAGATCAGGGACGCGCCGAAGGCCAGGCCGATCAAGGGCTTGATCATCGCGTGCTGGTCGCCGCCGGCGCCATTCAGGGTCAGGTACCAGTAGAACAGCGTGACCCCCAGCAGGCCCAGGCCGACCACCAGCATGCCGGTGATGGCGCCGCCCTTGAAGGCGACGTTGAGCGCCTCGTTCATGCCCTTGGTGGCCGCCTGCGCGGTGCGCACGTTGGCGCGCACGGAGACGTTCATGCCGATGAAGCCGCAGGCGCCCGACAGCACCGCGCCGATCAGGAAGCCGATCGCCGTGTTCACGTCCAGCAGCACGGCGATGGCGATCAGCAGGACGACACCGACGATGCCGATGGTCCGGTACTGGCGGGCGAGATAGGCCGCCGCGCCTTCCTGGATCGCCTGGGCGATCTGCTGCATCCGGGGGTTCCCGGCGTCCTGCTTGAGAATCCAGCTACGGGACCAGAGCCCGTAGACCACTGCAATGATGCCGCATACGACCGCAAATTCGAGAAAACCCGATACCATATCGTCCCCTTAGTTCTCTTATCAAGTGACACAACCACACACTTCTCACCGGCCGCTTGTGGCGGCCGTCCTGAAACTGCGTTACTGGACTACTTAAAACCGAACAACTGAAACTGGTGCCAGGCGAAAAAAAGCGGACCCGAAGTCCGCTTTCTCGAATTAGCTGGCGAGCGCCGCGAACGCCGCGTCGCGGACCTGTTCGACTGGTCCGACACCGGAGATCTTGCGGTACTTCGGCGCGCCGGGCTGGCCGGACTGGGCCCACTTGTTGTAGTAGCCGAGCAGCACTTCGGTCTGGTTATGGTAGACCTGCAGGCGCTTGGCCACGGTCTCGGGCAGGTCGTCCTCGCGCTGCACCAGCGGCTCGCCGGTGACATCGTCCTGGCCTTCGACTTTGGGCGGATTGAACTTGACGTGATACACGCGGCCGGAAGCCGGGTGCGAGCGGCGGCCGCTCATGCGTTCGATGATGGACTCGTCCGGCACGTCGATCTCGAGCACGTAGTCGATCGCCACGCCGGCGTCCTTCATGGCGTCGGCCTGCGCGATGGTGCGCGGAAAACCGTCGAACAGATAGCCGTGCTTGCAGTCGTCCTGCTGCAGGCGGTCCTTGACCAGGCCGATGATGATGTCGTCCGACACCAGCAAGCCCTGGTCCATCACCTTCTTGGCGGCCAGGCCCAGCTCGGTGCCCTCCTTGATCGCGGCGCGCAGCATGTCGCCGGTGGAGATCTGGGGGATGTTGTACTTCTCTTTGATGAAATTCGCTTGGGTGCCTTTGCCGGCGCCAGGTGCTCCTAGCAGAATGAGACGCATGAAATTTCCTAGACTAATTAATTATACTTTTCGCAACCGGACAGCGATGATGCCTATCTGACTAGCTCTGCACGAGAACTTACCACAAAAGGTCAGGGTAGCGTCAATTTTGATAATACGTCCTGACTCGGGTCAAATCGTCCGGCGTGTCCACCCCGGCCGCCGGCGCGGTGTCGGTGACGTGCACGGCGATGGCATGGCCGTGCCAGAGCACGCGCAGCTGCTCCAGGGCCTCGATCTGTTCGAGCGGCGCCGGCTCCAGCGCCGGATAGGTTTGCAGGAAAGACTGGCTGTAGGCGTACAGGCCGACATGGCGCAGTGGAGCGTAACCGGGCGGGAGCGCGGCGCGGCTCCGGGCGAAGCCGTCGCGGTGCCAGGGGATGCTCGCCCGCGAGAAGTACAGGGCGCGGCCGCGCCGGTCCAGCACCACCTTCACCACGTTGGGATTGAACACCTCGTCCACGCTGGACAGCGGATGGGCGCAGGTGGCCATCGGCACGTCCGGGCCGATCAGGGCGGCGGTGGCCGCCAGCAGGGCCGGGTCGATCAGGGGCTCGTCGCCCTGCAGGTTGACGATCACGGCGTCCGGGGCCAGACCGATGGCGCGCGCCACTTCGGCGATGCGGTCGGTGCCGGAGGGATGGTCGGCGCGCGTCATGCGCACTTCCACGCCGTGCGCGCGGCAGGCCGCTTCGATGTCGGCGTGGTCGGTGGCGACCACGATGCGCGCGGCGCCGGAGAGCGCGGCCCGTTCGGCCACGCGCACCACCATGGGTTTACCGCCCAGGTCGGCCAGCGGTTTGTTGGGCAGCCGGGTCGAGGCCAGGCGGGCCGGAATGATGACGGTGAACGGCCGCGTCATTGCGGCTCGACCTTGCGGGCCTCCTCGGCCCACATGATGGGGATGCCGTCCCGGATCGGGAAGGCCAGGCGGTCGCCCTTGCAGATCAGCTCCTGCGCGGCCTTGTCGTAGTCGAGCGGTCCTTTGCACAGGGGGCAGACCAGGATATCAAGCAGTCGGGCGTCCACGACATTTCTCCAGTAATTGTTGGACCAGCGCGGCGTCGATCTGCGCGGCGACCGGCACGACCCACAGGCGCGGGTCGCTTTTCAAGTGTTCGAGTTGTCCGCATTTTACTGCATCCTTCTCGGTGATCAGGATGACATCGGCGCCGATCCCGGCAAACGGGTCGCCGGAAAAATCGTAGTGGTCCGGCAGCGGCAGCTCCTGCGGCTCCAGACCCGCCGCGCGCAGCATGGCGAAGAAGCGGCCCGGGTTGCCGATGCCGGCGGCGGCGCACACGCGGCGGCCGCTCAGCTGCGCCAGCGGCACGCGTTCGGACGGGTCGGACAGGCGCTGCGCGACCGCGCCCACGAGGCGCATGGCGTACACGGGGCCGTCCCGCGCGCCGGTGGCCGCGGCCAGTGCCGCCGTCAGCTCCGGCGCGTTGACGACGGTGGCGTCGCGCCGGCGGCCGCGCGGCTCGCGCAGCGGGCCGGCCGGCAGCAGCCAGCCGTTGCCGGCGCCGCGCGCGTCGAACAGCATCACCTCGGCGTCGCGCGCCAGGGCATAGTGCTGCAGGCCGTCGTCGGCGATCAGGATGTCGACCTCGGGATGCGCGGCCAGGAGCGCCCGGCCCGCCTCGGCGCGGCGGCGGCCGACGAACACGGGGCAGGCAGTGCGACGCGCGATCAGGAGCGGCTCGTCGCCGACCTCCGACGCCTGGGCGTGCGCATCGACGGCGCGCACGCCCTCGGCGCCGCGGCCGAAGCCGCGCGAGATCACGCCGGGATGGCGGCCCTGCGCGCGCAAGGCCTGCGCGAGCCAGATGGTGAGCGGCGTCTTGCCGGTGCCGCCGACGAAAATGTTCCCGACCACGATCACCGGGACCGGCAGGCGCTCGGCCTGCGCGAGCCCGAGGCGGTAGGCGGCGCGGCGCGCGCCGGACAGGGCGCCGAACACCAGCGCCAGCGGCAGCAGCGCACAGGCCAGCGGGCCGCGCCGCAGCCAGGCGCGGGTGAGCGAGGTTTCGAGAAAACCGGCCAAGCGCTACTTGCCGGAGCCCGCCGTCTGGGCGGCGAAGGTGAGCTTGTCGTAGCCCGCGATGCGCGCCGCTTCCAGCACGTTGATCACCATCTGGTGCAGCGCGAACTGGTCGGCGTTGACGATCACCACCGGGCTCTTGTCGGCCGGCTGGCCGGCGTTGCGGGCGGCGGCCTTCATGTCCTCGGCCAGGCCGGCCGTGGTGTGGAAAGAGACGGGCGCGCCGTTGATGGTGTAGTTACCCTTGGCGTCCACCGTCACGTTCAGTTCGAACGGTTTTTCGATGGCCTTCTCGGCGTCCGCGGTCGGCAGCGTGATCTGCAGCTCGGTGAACTTGCTGTAGGTGGTGGTCACCATCAGGAAGATCAGGATCACCAGCAGCACGTCGATGAAGGGGATCAGGTTGATCTCCGGGTCCTCGCGGCGGCGGCCACGGCGAAAGTCCATCATTTGCGGGCACCGTGCACGATGTCGACGAACTTCACGGCCTGCAGTTCCATGTCCATGATGAAGCTGTCGACCAGGGCGCGGAAGTGGCGGTAGAACACCAGGGCCGGCATGGCGATGGCCAGGCCGAAGCCGGTGTTGTACAGGGCCACCGAGATGCCGTGGGCCAGCTGGGCGGGATTGGTGCCGGTCGCGTTCTGGGCGCCGAAGATCTCGATCATGCCGACCACGGTGCCGAACAGGCCCATGAGCGGGGCCAGCGAGGCGATGGTGCCGAGCGTGGTCAGGAAGCGTTCCAGCACGTGGGCCACGCCGCGGCCGGCTTCCTCGATCGATTCCTTCATCACGTCGCGCGGGGCGTCGACGTTGCGCAGCGCGGCGGCCAGCACGGCGCCCAGCGGCGAGTTCTGCTCCAGCGTATTCACGATCTCGGGCGTGATCTTGCCGCTGCGGTAGACGCGCACCACTTCATCGAACAGCTGGGCCGGGATGATGCGCGAGCGGCGCAGGTAGATGACGCGCTCGACAATGAGGGCCAGGGCGACGATCGAGGCGATCAGCAGCAGCCAGATCGGCCAGCCGGCGGCTTGTAGGATGGCGAGCAATGCGGACTCCGGTGGTGGGGAAAATCGCAATGTAACGTGTCCCCTTCCCCCGTGCAAGAGCGCACGGCCCACTTATCCCCGCCGTCTGTGGAAAAGCGTGTTGGCAAACCCGGGGGCACGCATCCAAGTCCCTGATTTGCTTCGCTTTTCCTGCGGCGGTCAAAAATATGGCAGCATAGCCGGATTGCCTGCGTTTGGCTTTTTCACATGTTTTGTGGATAAGATTGTGGGGAAAGGACTTGTCGTTAGGCAAACTCCTTGATTTCTCAACTGTTTTTGCCAGTGATCAAAAATTAGTCAGCCCATTTATCCACGCGTCCTGTGGACAACTTTGTGAAGAATGTTGAGCACAGCGCGGCAAGTAATTGATCTGTAAGGAAAAATTTCTTTTGCTAAATTACAAGGCAGAAGAAAATTTCCTTATAAATCAATAACTTGGAAAACTTCACTCGGGCGCCATCGGGCCCGACCTGCGGACC
>DASRUW010000550.1:0-33604 GCA_035655255.1 Telluria sp.
AGCACCACGTCGTTGCGCAGGCGGTCGGTGAAGTGGCCGAGGATCTCGCAGGCCTGGTCGCGCTCCAGGTGGACCAGGATGGTGGCGATGATCTGCGGGTGCTCGTTGCGGATCAGTTCGGCCACGGAGCCCGCGTCCATCCACTTGAGCGACTCGATGCCGGAGGCGTCCTTGCCGCCCAGGATGCGCGAGAGCAGCACCGAGGCCTTGTCGTCGCCCAGCGCCTTGGTCAGCACCTGGCGGATGTATTCGTCCGAATCGAGGCCGACGGTGGAATTGATCTCGGTCTGCTGGCGGAACGAGTCGAGCACGGTCACCACCTGCTCGTGCTGCACGCCCTTCATGGTGGCCATGGCCGCGCCGAGTTTCAGCACTTCGCGCGGGCCGAGGAACTTCATCACCTCGGCCGCCTCGTACTCGCCGATGGCCAGCATCAGGATGGCCGCTTTCTGGAGTCCATTGTCATTCATTCGAGCCTACCCATGCTTTGACGACGTTGGCGACGATGCGCGGGTCTTCCTTGGCCAGGTTCTTGGCCATCTGCAGGTTCTCGCGGTAGCCCTGGGCCTGCATCGCTTCCATCTCCTCGAGCTGGCTGCGCACGATGGCGGCGCGCTCCTCGTCCGGATCGGGCGGCGGCGGCGGCGGGGGCGGCGGCGGGATGTCGGCGATCTGGTCGAGCTTGCGGAAGATCGGGCGCATCATCGGGCGCAGGATGCGGAAGAACAGGTAGGACAGCACGATGAAGGCGAGCGTGAACTTGCCGATCTCCTTGGCCAGGGTGATGTTCTCCGGGTCCTTCCACCACGGGATGACGGGCGGCGGATCGACCGGCTTGTCGACCCCGTCGAACGGGGCGTTGGTCACCTTCAGGGTGTCGCCGCGGTCCTGGCTGTAACCCATGGCTTCCTTGACCAGGTCGTTGATCTGGGCGACCTCGGCCGGCGTCAGCGGCTTGACCGTGACCTTGCCCGTCTTGGCGTCGACCAGGCGGCGGTAGTTGACCACCACGCCCACGGTCAGGCGCTTGATGGCGCCCATGCCTTTCTGCTCGTAGCGGACGGTCTTGTCGACCTCGTAGTTGGTGGTGGCGTCCTTGCGCGCGTTGGCGCCGGCGGCGGGGGCTGCGCTGACGCCGCCCGGCGCGGCCGGATTGGCGCCCGGCGCCGCCGTGATGGGCGCGGTCGCCGCACCCGGCGGCTGGTTCGACAGGGCGCCCGGCACCCCGGCCGCCGGCGCGGTGCCGGGGCTGCCCGCTTCGCTGGTCTGCTGGCTGCGGATCGCCGATTCGTTCGGCGGCGAGTTCGGCTTGAAGGCTTCGGAGGCCGTGTCGACCTGGTTGAAGTCGACGTCGGCGGTGGCCTCGGCGCGCACGTTGCCCTGGCCGACCAGGGGGGTGACCAGGGACTCGACCTGGTGCACGATGTTCTGCTGCAGCTGGATCACGTACTTGAGCTGGTTCGGGTCCAGGTTCTTGCCGCCGGCCGAACGGGAGGTGTCCGACAGCAGGTTGCCGGCCTGGTCGACCACGGTCACGTTGGAGGTGGTCAGTTCCGGCACCGAGGAGGCGACCAGGTGCACGATGGCCTGGACCTGGGCGGCGTCGAGGGCGCGGCCGGACTGCAGGTTGATCAGGACGGAAGCGGTGGGCTTTTGCTTGTCGCGCACGAACACGCTGTCCTTGGGCAGGGCCAGGTGCACGCGCGCCGACGCGACGGCGGAGATGGTCTGGATCGAGCGCGCCAGCTCGCCCTCGAGCGAGCGCTGGTAGTTGACCTGTTCGAGGAACTGGGACACGCCCAGCTTCTGGTTTTCCATCAGTTCGAAGCCGACGTTGCCGCCCTTGGGCAGGCCCTGGGCCGCCAGGCGCAGGCGCGCGTCGTGGACCTGGTCGGCCGGCACCAGGATGGCGGCGCCGCCGTCGGAGAACTTGTGCTTGATGCCCATCTGGTCGAGGGCGGCCGTGATGGCGCCGCCGTCGCGGTCGGTGTAGTTCGAGAACAGCACGCGGTATTCCGGCTGCTGGCTCCACATCCAGACCGCGGCCATGATGGCGACCACCACGGCGATCCCGACGCCGAGCAGGATGTTCCTCCCGAACGTGGTCTCGGTGAACGGCACGCGGTCCGCGTTCTCGTTCTGGTTGTCTTGGTCGGCTACGGCCATGGTCGGTGTTCCGGTGGTTGGGCTCAGGCAGAATTATGGGCCGCCGCGGGCGCCGCCAAAGGCGTAAATAAGGGGACGTTTGTGCCCCTGCTCGGCCCGACGTTTGCGCCCGTCCTTGCTATCGTGTCAGCCTGAAACAAGGTCTTAGCGCGCATTGTACTCGCGCATTGAAGGAGGGCAATATGAACGTAGGCGGCATCGACCGGAACCAGATCCTGGCCATGATGGAGCAGCTCAAGGCGGCGGCGCAGCGGCCGGCCGGCGTGGCCGCGCCCACGGCCGAGGCGGCCGGCGCGCTGGCCCCGGGGGCGTCGGCCAAGGTCGACTTTTCCGACGCGCTCAAGAGCTCCCTGCAGAAGGTGAGCGACAGCCAGCTCCAGGCCGACGAGCTGGGCAAGGCCTTCACGCTCGGCGACGACCGGGTCAACCTGTCGGACGTGATGATTTCGATGCAGAAGGCGAGCATCAACTTCCAGGCCACCGTCCAGGTGCGCAACAAGCTCGTGGCGGCCTACCACGAGATCATGAACATGCAGGTATAGGCGGGCGGCTGCTCAGCTGAGCCCGGCCAGGCGGGCGTTGCGTTCGCGCTCGAGCTTGGTGATGTACTTCTGGACCGCGGCCAGGTTGCCGCGCGAGATGTTGACGAACTCGCAGCCGATCCGGCGGTTGGATTTGCTGTTGAGCATGGTCATGTCGAGCGAATTGCGCACCTGCAGGGTCACCGTGACCGGGCCCACCTCGGGCAGGTCGATGCGGCAGTTCTCGAAATTGAGCCCGATCGTATTGTCGAGCACCAGCTTGTTGTCGAGGATGGCGATGCCGCCGCAGCTGATGTCGGCCAGCGGAAAGGCCATGGTCTCGCCGCCCATTTCCTCCGGCAGGGGAATCAGGACCCGCACCGGATTGCTGACCGGCGTGGGCATGCGGTAGTACTCGCGCCGCTGCAGGCGGATCAGGGATTCGGGAATCGCCACCGCCAGCGCCTCGCCGTTCTCGAACTTGGCGTCCGTCACGCCGCCCTGGGCGTCCCACAGGATGCGGATCTTGTCGAGCGTGGTTTCGAAGGCGACGCGCTTGGCCGCCACGGCGCGCCGGTTCTGGTCGCGGTCGATCGAGCGGTCGAGAATGATCATGCCGGTGTCCGGATCGACCTCGAGAATCGAAGTGACGCACACGTCGGACTCGCCGGAAATGAGCATGCGCACGAGCTGGTTCTTGTCCTTGATGCCGCGCAGCAGCGCAACGATCTCCCGGCGCGACGTCACTTCATAGTCGTGCCAGTTTTCCAGACTTGGATCCTTAATGGTCATCAATGCCAGCCGGGTTCGGTTCGATTAGTCGGGCCGCGTCCGGAGCGGGCGGCAAGGGGCCGCCGTTTTCTTGCGCGGATTCAATATGATATAGCCAGGCCAGTAGTTCCGCAACGACGCGATAGAGTGCGGGGGGAATCTGCCGGTCCAGGTCGATCTGCATCAGTAAAGACAGCAACTCTTTCGATTCGTGCACGAACACGCCGGCATCCTTGGCCTTGCGGATGATCTGTTCGGCCACCAGGCCGCGTCCCTTGGCGACCACCTTGGGGGCGGGGTCGCCGTCGCGGTAGGCCAGGGCCACGGCGGACTGCGACGGCTTGCGCACGGTATCAGACATCGCCGGCTCCGCGCGCACGGATGTCGAGCGCCGCCAGCGGCGTGCCGGCCGCGGCCAGGGCGTCGTCCAGCTGCCGCGCGTAGCTGCGCAGCAGGGCGCCCGCGTCCGGGCCGGCCTCGACCTGGATGCGGGCCTGGCCCTGGTGCAGCACCACGGTCGCGGCGATGTCGCCCAGCAGGGGAAACGACAGGCGCAGTCCACTGCGCCAGGGCGTGGCCGCCTCGTCCTGGCCCGGCGCGCCCTGCTGCTCCTGGGCGTCGCGCTGGATGTCCCACTCCATGTGCTGGCCCGGCCACAACGGGCCCTGCCACACGATGCGGCCCTGTTCCTGGGCCGCCAGCTGGTTGTTGACGAAGGCGGCGGTGGCCGGATCGACCGGCTGGCCGCTGCGCACCGGCGCACCCTCGGCCTTGCCTTGCAGCTGGGGCTCGCGCGCCAGCTGGGCCAGGCTGCGCTCGCCGGCTTCCCATTCCTTCAGGTGGGATTCATAGAACAGGCCGCTGCCGTCGACGGCCTGGCGCAGGGACTGGGCCAGCTCCCCGGGCGCGGCGCCGGGAGCGGGCAGGAGCGGGGTGCGCGCCACCACGGCCGGCTCGGGCGCGCCCGCCTGGGCCGCCGCGGCCAGCACGGCGGTCAGCACTTGCGCGCCCGCCGACAGATGGGCCGGGGTGCTGTGCGGGTCGATGTCGGGCAGGTGGCTGGCCGGGGCCAGCGCCTTGTTGAGCAGGCCGGCGGCGTATTGCGCGCGCGTGGCCGCGGCCGCGCCGGGCGGGGCTTCCGCCTCCGCGCCGCCGGACGCGGGGGCGCGCTGCGCCGGGGCGGAGGCGGCCGCTTCCGCTTCCGCGGTCAGGGCCGCCAGCGCCGCCTGGGCCGTCTGCGCGGCCTCGGCCGTGAGCGCGGCCAGGCTGGCCTGGGCGGGATTGCCGGTGGCGGGAGCCTGGGCGGCGTGGGCGGCCGCATGCGGCCCGTCCGCCGGCGCCGCGCCGGGCGCCCCGGCGGCCGCCTCGGCGGTGTCGGCCGCGGCGGCGCCGGCCTGCTGCACCGGCGTGCCGGTGGTGGCCTGGCCGCTGCGGGTCGGCACCGGCCCGCCTTCCAGGTACACCAGCGGCGCGCCGCGCGCGGCGGCGCCGTCCGGGCCCGGCAGCAGGGCGGGCCCGGCCTCGGAGAAGCTGGCCTGGGCCGTTTCGGCGCCGATCTGGAAGGTGGGGCGGGGCGTGAGCGAGACCAGGGTCACCGGCACCTGCGTGCCGACCTGGGCGCCGGCCGGCAGCTGCAGCCGCACGGCGTTGCCGGCCACGCGGACGAGGGAGCTGCCGTCGGTCAGGCGGGCCAGCACTTCTGCCTTGACGGTCTTGTTGAGCAGCCCGGAGAGGGCGCGCTCGAAGGCTTGCTGGCGCGCGTCGCCGGCCGCTTCCGCCGGCCGCACCGGGTCGGCGCCGCCGACCGGTTTGACCGTGGGGAAATCCGGCCGCAGCATGGCGCGACCCTAAGGCTTACACGCTGCCGTAGGCGCGTGCGAGGCGCCGTTCGGCGCCGCTGTTGTTGATGAGGGCGGACAGCTTGGCCATCCAGGGCATGGTCAGGTCGCGGATGCGGCGGTCGTCGTCGAGCATCTTGCGGATCGCCTCGACCTTGCGCTCCCGGTTCGCGCCGTCGAGCACGGTCGGCGCCTCGTGGTCCTTCAAATGGCGCACATGGGCCGCGCATTCCTGTTCCAGCACCACCAGACGGTCCCAGTCGCTGCTCTCGGCAGCGGCCACCATCTGGCCGGTCAGCACGGTCATCGCTTCGTACACGGCTACGACTTCTTGGTTCGTCATCATTGCTTGCTTCTCGGGTTTGTCAGGCGCTGGCGAGGGTCGGGGCGGGCTTGGCGGGGGCGGCGGACGCGCCCTTCGCGGCCGGGGTGTCGCCGATGGCGTTCCAGGCCTCGCGCAGGTCCGACAGCAGCTTGTGCACCTCCTCCAGGTAGGCCACATGGTTCTTCAGGTTGGCCTGCACCAGGCGGTTGCCCATATATTCGTAGAGGGCGTCCAGGCCTTCGGCGATCTCGCCTCCAGCCTTCTTATCGAGCGCCGCGCGCAGGCCCGAGTCGATGATCATGATGGCCTTGGAAATGGCCGCGCCCTTGTCGGCGATGTTCCCCGCTTTCATGTGCATGATGGCCGACGTGACCGCCACCAGCGCGCCGTCGAACAGCATGACGATCAGCTTGTGCGGGCTGGCCGCCGTGACGCCGGTTTCGATGCCCACCTTGGCATAGGCATGCACACCGCTTTGCTTGGAACCGAACATTATGGGGTCTCCTTAATTAACTCGTGGATTTCGACAGCGCGGCGAACTGTTGGGTTAGGAAGGACTGGGTCTTGTTCAGGCTGGCGATCGCCGTGTCGAGCGCGGTGTACTGGGCCCGGTAGCGTTTTTCGATGTCGGCCAGGGTGTTCGCGAATTTGTCCTTCTGGTCGCCGAGGTCCTTGACGGTCTTGTTCAGGCCATCCGTCTTGCCCTGGATGAGGCCGTCGCTCCCGAGGAAGGTGTCGGCCAGCTTGCCCAGCTGGTAGCCATAGCCTTGGGAGAAATTGATCTTGCCGCGGTCGCCCGTGGTGGTGCCTTCGACCAGCAGTTTCAGGCCCTCGACCGGGCTGCCGGTCTCGCCGGTCAGGTACTGGCCGGAGCCGGTGGCGGCGTAACCGCCCAGGGTGCCCGCCACGTCCAGTCCCTTGGCGGCGGCGGAGCCGGCGCCGAACACGCTGTCGACGCCGGTGCCGGACACCGTGGCCAGGGACACGTTCGACACCGAGCCGTACTTGGCCGAAGTCACCAAGAGGTGACCGCTGCCGTCCACGCTGACGGTCACGCTCTTGCTGGCCGACGAGAACGCCGAGGCGCCGTTGATGGCGGCCTGGATGGCCGTGGCCAGTTCGTCGTTGGTATAGGTGCCGGCGGCAATGGTGACGGTGGCACTGTTGCTGCTCGAGGGGGGATCGGTGTCGTCCAGCTTGACCGTCCACTTGGTGTCGGCAGCGATCACGGTGGCGCCGCCCAGGACCGCGGTGCCGGTGTAGGTGCCCTGGGTGGCCAGCTGGGTGATCTTGACCGCGTACTCGCCCGGCACGGTCTTGCTGGTCGAGGCGTTGAAGGTGATGTTGGCATCGGTGCTGTTACCGATCGCGGCGAACACCCCGACGATGTCGTTCAGGTTGCTGTCGATCGCCTTTTGCAGCTTGGCCGAGTCGGTCGCCAGGGTGCCGTCCTTCTGGAACGACACGCCGATGTCGGACAGCGTCTTGAACGGTCCGGACAGGTTCTTGACGGCGCCGCCCAGCAACTGGCGCACCGATGCCTGCAGGGTGCGCACCGTGGTGTCGCCCAGCAGCGGGCCGGCGGCCTTGGTGTCGGGGTTGTAGCTGGTCAGGTCCTTGATCGCCTTGTTCAGGTCGTTGTAGGCCTTGACGAAGGCGTCCACGTTGGACTTGACGTTGGATGAATCCTTGGTCACGTTCAGCTTGGCCGAGCCGGTGCCGGCCAGGGTCAGGGTCACGCCCTCGATGGCGTCCTTGACGGTGGTGTCGTGGCTGGTGACGGCGATGCCGTTGACGGTCAGCTCCGAGTCCTGGGCAGCGGCCGTCTGGCGCAGGTTCTGGGTGCCGGCCGGATCGTAACCGAGCAGGGCGGCGAGGGCCGGGTCGGAACCGCCGCCGCCGCTGCCGGCGAGGGTGACCTTGAGCGTCGAGGCCGTGCCGGTCTTGGACGAGCTCAGTACCAGGTGGGCGGGGGTCGCGCTGCCGTCCGAGACGATGGTGGCGGTGACACCGAAGTTGCCCTTGTTGATGGCGTCGCGGATGCCGGCCAGGGTGTTGTTGGTGCTGTCGATCACGATCGAGCCGCTGCTGCCGCTGCCGGATTGGGTGAAACCCGCACCCAGGTAGGAACCGCCACTACCGGCCGTCAGCCCGGCCAGGGTCGGATCGGTGCCGGCCACGCTGATCGGGCTGCCGCTGCTGGAACTGAGCGTCAGCGCGCCGTAGGCTGAGGTCGAGGAGCCGGCGTTGGCGGTGACCGAACTGGTGGCGATGCCGCCCAGTACGCTGCCGGTGACGCTCTCGGCCACGGTCAGGGTGCTGCCGTCGGCGTTCTTGAACTGCAGGTCGCCACCGGCGGCGGTGCCGGTGAAGGTGATGCCGGCCGCGGCCAGGGCCGTGGTGGTGGCGTTCGACCCGGCCAAGGTGGCATCGATGGCCGCCGCGGAGACACCCGCGCCAGCGGCCACTCCCGTGGCCTGCGCCGCGATTTCGACGCCGCCCACGGTCAGCGAATAGGTGCCGCCGCCGCTGGTGTCGATGTCGCCAAAGGTGGTGGCGCCGCCAGAACCGAACAGGGTGGCGCTGGTGGCCGTGGCGGCCGTGGCCGTCACCCCGGTGGTATCGGACTTGGCGTTGACCGCCGCCGCCAGCAGCTTCGCGCTGGTGGTCGAGGCGTCGGTCGCGATCGCCGTGCCGTTGATCTTGAGCGAGCCGTTGGCGATGCCGCCGGTGGCCACGGCGGCCGACAGGGCGCTGCCGGCCAGGCCGAAGTTGCCGCCGCTGACGGTGCCGAGCGAAAAGCTGATCCGGGTCGAGATACCGGTGCCGATGGTCGTGGTGCTGCTGGCCAGGCCGGAGGAAATCAGGCTCTGGGCCTGGGCCAGGCGAGTCACGTTGACCTGGTACGAACCCGGCGCCGTGCCGGCCGCCGCGCTGCCGGTGAGGATGTTGTTGTCGCTCGAGCTCGACTTGAGCGTGGTGTAGCTGTCCCGCGAGCCGACGTTGGACAGCGCGCTCTGGAAACTGCTCAGCGCGCTGGAAAGGCTGCCATAGGCGGAGATCCGGGTCTGGACTTTCTGCGTCTTCTGGTCGTACGTGGCCAGGGGGCGCGATTCGACCGCCATCAGCTTGCTGATGATGCTGTCCACGTCCAGTCCGGAACCGATGCCGGGTGTCGAAATGCCCACTGTCTTACTCCCTACGTAACAAGGTCACTATACGCTGATAACGACCGGATCAAACCGGACTTGAGAGGGACGTTTTCGCCTTAGTTCCGCACCAAGGCCGGGGGAGTGAAAAGTTGTATGGACGAGCACGTCCAGCGGCGCGCCCAGGCCGAGCGGCCGTCGTACCCCGGAACGGGGCAGGGAAAGGTCAGGCCGTCTGCTTGATCAGCAGGCCGCGCACGGTGTCGAGCGCCTTGGCGATTTCCAGGGCTTCCGGCGAGGGAATCTGGCGGATCACTTCCTTGGTCTTCTGGTCGACCACCTTGACGATGGTGCGGTTGCTGTCCTTGTCGACCGAGAACTCGAGGTCCTGGGACAGGTCCTGCAGGGTCTTGTTGATGTTGGCCACTGCCTGGTCGAGCTGTTCCTGGGGCGGTGCCTTGGCCGTCTTTTCGACGGCGATTGCGGTGTCCACCGCCGCAGCCGGGGCACGTGCGGCCGGGGGAGCGGCGACCGCATCCGCGGCGGTCCGCTCGGGACCCCGGGCCGCCGGAGCGCTAATCGCTTGGATACTCATGATACGTCCTTTGTGAAAAATCCCCGACTGACCTGGTCAGCCGGGGAACCGCTTGGAGCCGGGTTAAGCGACGCGGGATTAGCCGCGCAGCAGGGCCAGCACGCCGTTCGGCAGCGAGTTGGCCTGGGCCAGGATGGCGGTGCCGGCTTGCTGCAGGATCTGGCCGCGGGTCAGGTTGGCCGTTTCCGAAGCGAAGTCGGTGTCCTGGATGCGGCTACGTGCTGCGGACAGGTTTTCCGAGGTCGTTTGCAGGTTGCTGATCGTCGAAGCGAAGCGGTTCTGGATCGCACCGAGCGAAGCGCGGCTGTTGTTGATCGAGGTCAGGGCGGCATCCACCACAGCCAGGGCGTCGTTGGCGCCGTCCACGTCGGACACATCGATCTCGGACACGGACGACAGGGACGAAGCGTAGGACGTGTTGGCCGCGGTCACCAGGGTGGTGGTGGTCGACTGCACGGTGAAGCCCGAGTTCGAGGAGAACTTCAGCTGGCCGCCGACGGTCGAGCTACCGGCGGCGCCACCCAGGGCAACAGGAGCGGCACCGGAGTCGGCGTGGGTGTAGGCGTCACGGCCGCGGAAGTCCAGGGTCTTGGTGTTGTCAGTGGTGTTGAGCACGTCCTCGAGCTTGATGTCATAGCCTTCGCTGTTCTTCAGCGTGACCACGCCGCCAGTCTGGGTAGCGGTGATGCCGGTGTTGGCGGTCTGCTCGTTGATGGCGGCTGCCACCGACGACAGATCGGTCGAGTCCGACACGGTGGCCGAGATCGAGACGCCGGTGGTGTTGGAACCGTACAGCTTGAAGGTGTAGGTGCCGGTGGCGGTGGCGTCCGTCAGCTTGAGAGTGGCTTCGGTCGCGGCCGAGACGGTCACACCGGTGTCGGCGGTGTGCAGATTGCCTGCAGCCGCGATCGCCTGGGCGCTTTCGCCGAGGGTGGTGGTCACGGTGGCGCTGGCGCCATTGCCCGAGATCTTGATATCCTGGACGTCAACGCGGTTGGCCGGAGGCGTGCCGGCGACTGCGGCGGCGGCTTCCGTGCTGGAGCCTGCGGTCGAGTTGGTCTTGAAGGTGTAGTTGCCGATGTCCGAACCCTTGGCCGACGCGATCGAGACGTTGATGGTCTGGTTGGCGTTGGCACCGACCTGGAACTGCGAAGAGGACACCGAACCGTCCAGCACGTTCTGGCCGTTGAACTGGGTGGTGGTGGCAACGCGCGACAGCTCCTGCTTCAGCTGCGAGACCTCTTTGTTGATCGACTGGCGGTCGGAAGCGGAGTTCGAACCGTTGGCGGACTGGACGGACAGTTCGCGGATACGCTGCAGCAGGTCGCCTGCAGTCTGGAGACCGCCTTCAGCCGTTTGCGCCAGGGAGATACCGTCGTTGGCGTTGCGCACTGCCTGGTTCAGGCCGCGGATCTGCGATGTGAAACGCTCCGAAATTGCCAGACCTGCGGCGTCGTCCTTGGCGCTGTTGATGCGCAGGCCGGAAGACAAGCGTTGCAGGGAAGTCGCCAGCGAGCTTTGCGAAACGTTCAGGTTACGCTGCGAATTCAGGGAGGCAATGTTGGTGTTGATATTTGCAGTCATTTTGATTCTCCAGACTTTAATTCTAGGGTGGGCACCGTGCCACGTTCACTTTGGTCTGCTTCCACGCTCCGAAGCAATCAAACCGCGGTTGAAGCAGATAACGGAGCGTCCCGGCAAAAGTTGATGGAAGAAAAGTAGGAAAATTTTTTCGCACAGGCCTCAAGCTGGGCGGCCTCGCCCCGCTAAGTCGGCGGGAAAAATCGAAACTTGAGAGGCAAAAAAAATATTTTTTTGCGTGAGAAAGCGCGTATTTCTTGATCTGACGAAAGAAAAAAGCCCGCCGGAGGGGCGGGCTGGAAGGAGAAAAAACACTGTTGCAGGCTAGTCGGCGACCACGACCCGGTTCTTGCCGCTCTGCTTGGCCTGGTACATGGCCTTGTCGGCGCGCTGGACCAGGGAGGCCTGGTCCTCGTTGGGCAGGCGGGCGGCCACGCCGCAGGAGAAGGTGATCAGGACCTTCTCGTTGTCATGCAGGAAAAAGTGCTTGGTCAGCTCGCGCTGCAGGCGGGTCATGGTGGCGGCGGCCGCCTCGACCGTGGTTTCCGGCATCAGGATGCAGAATTCCTCGCCGCCGAAGCGGGCGATCACGTCGATCGAGCGCAGGGTGCCCTTGACCACCTTGACCAGGTGCTTGAGCGCCTCGTCCCCGGCCAGGTGGCCATAGGTGTCGTTCAGGCGCTTGAAGTCGTCCAGGTCCAGGATGGCCAGGCACAGCGGGGTGCCGCGGCGGTCGGCGCGCGCCGTCTCGCGCTCGAACACGTCGTCCAGGCCGCGGCGGTTGAGGCTGCCCGTGAGCTGGTCTTCGCGCACCAGCTCGCTCAGGTGCTGGAGCTTGGCTTCCAGCTGGTGGATGCGTTCCTCGGCTTCCTGCACCTCCTGGCGCGCCTGCAGCATGCGGTCGCGCGATTTCAGGGCCTCGCCCTGCATGGTCCGGGTCTCGCGCAGCACCTCGTCGAGCACCTGGTTCAGCTCCACGATGTTGGCGGCGCGGCTGATGCGGTCGGTGTAGCCGCCGATCTTCTCGTGGTAGTCGCCGGTGCTGGTGGCCACCGAACCGAGCCGGTCGATGAAGGTCATCATCATGTTCTTGACGGTGAGCTTCACGTCCGACAGGCTGTGCTTCAACTGGCCCTGCTTGTAGATCACTTCCTTCAGGCTGCGGGTGGCTTCCTCCAGGGCGCGCTGGTCGAGCGGGCCGGCGATCAGTTCCTGGACCACGTCGATCTGGCCGCGCAGCCAGCTGTCGTCGTCGATCAGCTCGCCCACGTTCTCGAGCAGCAGGCGGAACAGGCGCAGCAGCAGCTCCTGGGTCTCGCCCGAGTCGCCGCTCCGGATCTCGATCTGGTAGCACAGCTGCTTGAGGCGGCTGGCGATTTCGGTCAGGGCCGCGTCCGTGTGGGCCGCCTTGACGGCCGCGCCGAGCGACTCGGCCTCGGCCACCAGGGCGGGCGAGCCGGACAGCAGGGAGGCGACGGCGAAGCTGAGGGTACGGGCCAGCAGGTCGCGCAGCTGGCGCGTCTCGTCGGTGTCGACCAGGGGCGCGCCGGCGGCGGCCGGGCGCTGGCCGAATTTTTCCGCCAGCTGGGCCAGGGTGCGGGCATACGCGTCCCAGTCGCGCGCCTTGACCGCGCGCGTCAGGCGCCGCCCGAATTCGGCCAGGTCGCCCGGCTGGTCGGTCATGCGCCCGGCAAACCCGGACAGCACGTGCTCCGCGCCTTCGTCGCGCACGGGAGCGGACGGCGGCAGGCCGGCGATTTCATGGTAGATGTCGCGGTAGGCTTCCGGGGTCGGGGCGATGCGGCGCGTCGCGAGGCGGCGGAAGGCCTCGCGGGCGATGTCGGCCGGATTCTGCTCGGCCGGTGCGGCGGGTTTCGACATGTTGACTGCTTGCCTAGATGAATGGTCCATTACCATTGTGATCATACCGACAGGCAGGCCCCTGCTTTACGGAAATAAGAGGCCTTTCGGCATCTTACTTCAAAGCATAGCCGCTGCGGGCGGCGTCAGTCGACCAGCTGGTTCTTGATGGCGTAGTGTGTCAATTCCGCACTGTTCTTGAGTTTCATCTTGGTCAAGAGGCGGGAACGATACTCGCTGATGGTCTTCACCGACAGCGACAGCTCGCGCGCGATGGCGCTGACGGTCATGCCGGAGGCGATCATGGTCAGGGTCTGGAATTCGCGGTCGGACAGGGTCTCGTGCAGGGGGGCGGCGTGGTCTTCGCCGATCTGGTTGGCCAGCTCCTGGGCCAGGGCCGCGCTCACGTATTTCTGGCCGGCCGCCACCTGGCGGATCGCCGTGACCAGCTCGCGCGGGGCGCTCTGCTTGGTCATGTAGCCGGCCGCGCCCGCCTTCAGGGAGCGGATCGCGTACTGGTCCTCGCGGTGCATGGACAGCATCAGCACGGCCAGGTCCGGATGGTCCTTCTTGATCTGCTTGAGCACCTCGATGCCGTTGCGGTCGGGCAGGGAGATGTCCAGCAACAGCACCTGGCACTTGGCCTTGCGGAACTGCTTGACCGCGTCCACGCCGGTCTCGGCTTCGCCAGCCACGACGATGTCGGGCGTGTCGGAGAGGATCTGCTTGAGGCCTTCGCGCACGATGGCGTGGTCGTCGGCGATGAACACCCGGATGCTGGCTTTTTCGGACATGAAAAGAAAAGGACGCGAATTCAGCCGTTATTATCTGTGCGCGCCGGGGAAAACGGAATGCTTATCGCTACCACGGTGCCGCCGCCGTGCGCATTCGCCACACTCAGGCTGCCGCCCAGGGCGTGGGCCCGTTCGTCCATGCCGCGCAGGCCGAAGGAATGGGGCTTCTGGCGGTCGGCCGGGCCGATGCCGATGCCGTTGTCCTCCACCTCCAGCGTCAAGCGGTCCTCATCGCGCCGCAGGCGCACGGCCACCGCGCTGGCGCGGGCGTGCTTGGCGATGTTGGTCAGCGCCTCCTGCACGATGCGAAACAGCGCCGTCGCATGTTCGAGCGACAAGTCCAGCTCCTTGTCGCTGCTGGTGAAGCTGCAGGCGATGCCGTTCTGCTCTTCGAACTCGCGGCTTTGCCATTCCAGGGCGGCGGGCAGGCCGAAGTCCAGCATGGCCGGGCGCAGGTCGAGCGAGATGCGGTGCACGGCCTCGATGGTGCGGTCGACCAGGGCGTCCAGGTAGTCGGCCTTGGTGCGCAGCTGGGGCTGGCTGTCCGGCAGGCGCTTGGACAGCAGGGCCAGCGCCATCTTGATGGCCGTGAGGTTGCCGCCCAGGTCGTCGTGAATCTCGCGGGCGATGCGGGCGCGCTCCTCTTCCTTGGCCTCCTCGATGTGGGCGGTCAGCTCGGCCAGGCGGCTGTGGGCCGCGGACAGGGCCGCCTGCTCGCGCTTGCTGTCCGAGATGTTGGTCATGATGCCATCCCACTGCACGCTGCCGCGCGGCTCCAGCAGGGCGCGCGGGGTGGCGCGCAGGTTGATCCACTTTTCGTCGTTCCAGTGCTCGACCCAGATCCGGCCTTCCCAGTTCCAGGTGCCGAGGGTACGGGCCGATTCCAGCATCGAGGCGCGGTAGCCGGGGCGGTCGGCCGGCAGGATGCGCGCCAGGAACAGGCGCGGCTCCTGCTGCAGCTGGGCCACGGTGAGGCCGAGCAGCTGCTGGCAGCTGTCCGACAGATAGGGGTAGGCCGGGCTGCCGTCGGGGCGGATCAGGAACTGGAACACGAGGCCCGGCATGTTGCTGGCGATGGCGTTGAAGCGCGCCTGGAACTGTTCCAGCGCCGCCTCGGCCGCCTGCTCGGCGCTGCGGTCGTCGCCCAGGGCCAGGATCAGCGACTGGCCGTCGCGCTGGGTGCGCAGGAAGTGCAGGGTAATCGGGTAGGTGCTGCCGTCGGCGCGGCGGTGGCGCGTGCGCAGGCAGGCCTGGGCGCCCACGCCTTCGCCCAGGCCGGCCAGCAGGGCGCCGAACTCCGTCTCCGACAGGCCCGGCGCCAGGTCGAACGGGGTCATCCCGGTCAGCGTGGCGAAGTCGTAGCCGAGGTTGTCGCGCGCGGTCTGGTTCACGTCGACCAGGCGGCGCGAATGCTCGTCGATGAGGTAGACCTCGGAGGCGGCGGCCTGCATGTGGGCCGCGAGCGTGGGTGCGGCCGGGCTCATGTGCGGCGGCGCGCCCGGCGCAGGGCGGCGAAACGGCGCAGCACGCGGGTGCCGCGCCAGGACCCTTCGCGCGGCAGGATGCGGCGCAGCAGGGCGCGCAGGTGGCGCCGCACGGCGGTGAGCGCGGCGCGCACGTCGTGGTAGGCGCGGCTGGCGCGCAGCAGGGCGATCCAGCGGTCCTTGGTGCGCAGGAAGGCGTCGTGCCAGCGCGCGAACCAGGCGATGGCGAGCAGGCTGGGCTTGGTCAGGGAATACAGGCGCGCCACCGCGGCCGCACCGCCGATCTTGGCCAGCAGGATCACGCTGAAGCCGAGCAGGGCGTGGCCGTGGGCCATGGCCAGCAGGGCCAGCACCTTGACCGGGAACAGCAGCAGGGCCGGCAGCACGAAGGCGGTCAGCGCGGCCCAGGGCGGCAGGGCGGCGATGCGGCGCTCCAGCGCGCGCAGGGGCGGCCAGGCCGCGATGCGGGCGACCAGGGCGGCGCCCAGGTCCCAGAACCAGTCCTCGAGCAGCAGCACGAGGGCGGCCAGGTAGACCAGGGGCACGAGCAGGCGAAAGCGCGGCTTGGGCGGAGGCGTCTTGGACGGCATGGAGCGATGATACACGCTCGGCGCGCTCCCGCTACAATGCCGCCATGAGCAAAGCATTCACCAAAGAAGCGGACGGCGACGAGGACGAGGAGGGCCTGGCCCTGCAGCGGGCGATCCCCGCCGGCGCCAAGAATTACATCACGCCGCAGGGCTACCAGCGCATCAAGGACGAGCTGCTTCAGCTGATCGACGTCGACCGGCCGGAGGTGGTGAAGGTGGTGCACTGGGCCGCATCCAACGGCGATCGCTCGGAAAACGGCGACTACATCTACGGCAAGCGGCGCCTGCGCGAGATCGACCGCCGCATCCGCTTCCTGACCAAGCGCCTGGACCTGGCCCACGTGGTGGATCCGAGCGCGCACCACGGCAACGACCAGATCTTCTTCGGCGCCACGGTCACCTATGCCAACGGCGCGGGGGAGGAGCACACGGTGACCATCGTCGGCATCGACGAGCTCGATCCTTTGAAAGGGAAGATCAGCTGGGTGTCCCCGGTGGCGCGCGCCCTGACCAAGGCGCGCGAGGGGGACACGGTGACGCTGCAGACGCCGCAGGGCGTCGAGGAGCTGGACGTGCTGGAAGTGACCTATCCGCCGCCCTCCGCCTGAGGTCCCCGCTTGCGCGGGGACGACAGCGGACTAGCCGCGCTCGCGTTCGACGCGGTTGACGCCGGCGACCTTGCGCAGGTTGCGGATCAGCTGGGCCAGGTGGATGCGCTCCTTGATCTGGATGGTGAAGCGCAGCTGGGTGATGGCGTGTTCCTTGTACTCGTCCATCCCCACGTAGGTGATGTTGGCGTCCGATTCGCCGATCTCGGCGGCGACCTTGGCCAGGATGCCCTTTTCGTTCTCGATCAGGAGGCGGATGCGGGTGTCGAAGCGGCGCTCGATCTCGGGCGCCCACTGCACTGGAATCCAGCGCTCCGGCTCCTTGCTGCGGGCGCGCTTGGCCACGTGGCAGTCGCCCGTGTGCACCACCAGACCCTGGTCGCGCTTGAGCTGGCCGATCACCTCGTCGCCCGGAATCGGCAGGCAGCACTGGGCGATCTGCACCGACATCGCCTCTTCGCCGAAGATGGTGACCGGTTCCAGCTCGCTGTGCGCGCTCTTGGGCTTGGGGATCTGGCCGCCGGCGTCGAGCAGGGTGAAGATGTGACGCGCCACCAGCGGGGCCATGCGCTTGCCCACCCCGATGTCGGCGTACAGGTCGTCCATCGAGCGCGCCTTCGATTCGGCCAGGAGCTTGTCGACCACGTCCGGCGGCAGCTCCGGATTGATGTTCAGGTTGCCCAGCGCCTGGGCCAGCAGGTCCGCGCCCAGCTCCACCGATTCGTTCAGGTTGGCCGTGCGCAGGTGGTGGCGGATCGCCGAGCGCGCCTTGCCGGTGCGGACCCACGACAGCCACATGGGCGAGGGGCGCGCGTTCGGATCCGTTTCGATCTCGACGATGTCGCCGTTGTGCAGCTCGCTGCGCAACTGGGCCGGGTCGTTGTTGATCTTGATCGACACCGCGTGGTCGCCGATGCTGGTGTGGATCGAATAGGCGAAGTCGAGCGCCGTGGCGCCGCGCGGCAGGGCGATGATCTTCGACTTCGGCGTGAACACGTAGACGGAGTCGGGAAACAGGTCGACCTTGACGTGTTCCAGGAACTCGGCCGAGTCGCCGGTCTGCTGCTGGATGTCGAGCAGCGACTGCAGCCACGCGTGGGTGCGCTGCTGCAGGTCGGTCATGCTGGTGTCGCCGGTCTTGTACAGCCAGTGCGCCGCCACGCCCGATTCGGCCGTGCGGTGCATCTCCTGGGTGCGGATCTGGAATTCGACCGGGGTGCCGTAGGGGCCGATCAGGGTCGTGTGCAGCGACTGGTAGCCGTTCAGCTTGCGGATCGCGATGTAGTCCTTGAACTTGCCCGGCATCGGCTTGTACAGCTGGTGCAAGGTGCCGAGCGCGACGTAGCAGTCATTGAAGGAGTCGACCACCACGCGGAAGCCGTACACGTCCAGCACCTGCGAGAACGACAGGTGCTTGTTGCGCATCTTCTTGTAGATGCCGTACAGGGTTTTTTCGCGTCCGTAGATCTCGGCGCTGATGCCGGCCGCGGACAGCTGGGCCTTGACCGCTTCGAGGATCTTGGACACCACCTCGCGCCGGTTGCCGCGCGCCGCCTTGACCGCCTTGCCCAAGGTCCGGTAGCGCATCGGGTACAGGTGCGAGAAGGACAGGTCCTGCAGCTCGCGGTAGATGCCGTTCAGGCCGAGCCGGTGCGCGATCGGGACGTAGACTTCCATGGTCTCGGCGGCGATGCGGCGCTTCTTCTCGGGCACCATGTAGCCGAGAGTGCGCATGTTGTGCAGCCGGTCGGCCAGCTTGATCAGGATGACGCGCACGTCGCTGGCCATGGCCAGCAGCATCTTGCGGAAGTTCTCGGCCTGGGCCTCGATCTGGCTCTGGAACTCGATCTTCTCGAGCTTGGACAGGCCGTCCACCAGGCTCGCCACCTGGGGGCCGAAGTGCTCCAACAGCTCATCCTTCTTGACGCCCTGGTCCTCCATCACGTCGTGCAGGAGGGCGGCCATGATGGCCTGGGCGTCGAGCTTCCAGTCGGCGCAGATCTCGGCCACCGCGATCGGGTGCGAGATGTAGGGTTCGCCCGACTTGCGCAGCTGGCCGAGATGCATCTCGTCCGAGAAGCGGTAGGCGTCCTTGACCTTCTTGAGTTCGGAGGGGCTGAGGTATTCGGCCAGCTTGGCCGTGAGGTTCGACACCGAGGCCACGCCGGGCGGCGGCGTGGTCGGAGTGACAACAGGTTCCTTCGCCTTGCCGGCCCGGGAGGCACGGCTGGCCGAAGTGCCTGAAGGCGTGTCCGGGGTCGTCAGGTTCATGCAGGACAGAATACCAGATTCACCACGGCTTGCGCTTCAGGCAAGAGGGGAATTACAGCGGGACTTTCTTGAGCATCTCCAGGCCGACTTTGCCGGCGGCGATTTCACGCAGGGCGAGCACGGTCGGCTTGTCCTTGGCGTCGACCTTCGGGGTGTGGCCTTGCAGCAGCTGGCGGGCGCGGTAGGTGGCGGCCAGGGTCAGCTGGAAGCGGTTGGGGATCTGTTTCAGGCAATCTTCAATAGTAATACGGGCCATGCTAACTCCTGGTATGTGCTTACTGTGCGTGGATACCCAGTTGGGCGAAGAGCGAGGCATTGCGTGCCATCTGCTGCGCGAAGCGGCAGCGGGTCGCTCGGACCACCGACCTTATTTCATCGAGGGCGACGTCGAAATTCTCGTTAATAATAACATAGTCGAATTCCGTGGCATGGGCGATTTCCCCGCCCGCGGCCAGCAGGCGGCGGGTGATGATGTGCGGTTCGTCCGTGCCGCGCTTGTGCAGGCGCTCTTCCAGCGCCGCGATCGACGGCGGCAGGATGAAGATCGACGAGGCCTGCGGGAACAGGCTCTTGACCTGGCGCGCGCCCTGCCAGTCGATCTCCAGCAGGATGTCGGTGCCCAGCTTCATCTGCTGCTCCACCATCAGGCGCGAGGTGCCGTAGTAGTTGCCGTGCACCTCGGCCCATTCCAGGAACTCGCCTTCGCCGGCGCGCTTGACGAAATCCTCGGCCGTCGTGAAGTGGTATTCGCGGCCGTTCTGCTCGCCCGGGCGCGGCTGACGGGTGGTGGTGGAGATCGACAGCTTGATGCCCGGTTCCTGCGCCAGCAGGGCGTTGACCAGGGTCGACTTGCCAGCGCCGGAGGGCGCCGCCACGACGAACAGGCTTCCGGAGAAGCCTGGAAGGGTAGTCACAGTATTCATGGCTTTACTCGAGGTTCTGGACCTGCTCGCGCATCTGCTCGATCAGGAGCTTGAGCTCCATCGACGCGTCGGCCAGTTCTTTCACGGACGCTTTCGCGCCCAGGGTATTCGCTTCGCGGTTCAGCTCCTGCATCATGAAGTCGAGACGCTTGCCGACCTGGCCGCCCTTCTTGAGGATGTGGCGCGTCTCGGTCAGGTGCGCGGACAGGCGCGAGAGCTCCTCGGCCACGTCGATGCGGATGCCGTACAGGGTCACCTCCTGGCGGATGCGCTCCAGCGCTTCCTGGCGGGTGAGGGTGGACGGCGCGCCGGCGCCGGCCAGGCCGAGCGCGTCCTGCATGCGTTCGACGGCCTTTTGCTGGAACTGCGCGATCACCTGCGGAATGAGCGGCGTGATGCGCTTGACGATGTCTTCCATCGCCTCGATGCGCTGCACCAGCATGGCTTCGAGCGCCGCGCCTTCGCGCTTGCGGCTTTCGACGAAGGCGGCGATGGTCTTGGCGGTGAGGGCGGCCACGTCGGCCTGCAGGGACTCCTGCCCGATCTGGGCCTCCTCGATCACGCCCGGCCAGCGCAGCAGCTCGGCCACCGTCAGCGGCGGGGCGGAGACGAAGTGCTTGGTCACTTCGCCCTGCATGCGCGCGAGGTCGGCCAGCAGGTTTTCGTTCAGGGCCTGCGAGCCGCTGGCGACCTTGCGTCCGAACGAGAGGCGCGCTTCGACCTTCCCGCGCGTGATGGCGCCCATGAGGGCCGCGCGCAGGTCCGGCTCGAGCGAGCGCAGGTCGTCATTGATGCGGAACTGGAGATCGAGGAAGCGCGAGTTGACGCTTTTGATTTCGATGGTGAGCGTGCCCGCCTCGCATTCGCTGGTGGCCACCGCATAGCCTGTCATGCTTGAAATGCTCAATGGAGTCCCCGTTTTTTCAACTTTTCTTTACAAAGCAGTGATTTATCCACACAATCGCCGTGTTACGCAAGGAACTCGTGATGGCTGCGCAAAATAACGCCCCCTTGCCCGATGGGCTGGACCTGGCCGGATATCGCATTGTAAAGAAAATCGCGTCCGGCGGGTTCAGTATTGTATACCTCGCCTATGACGGGGAAGGCAATGCGGTGGCGATCAAGGAGTACCTTCCCAGCTCGCTGGCGCTGCGCCAGCCGGGCGAACTCGCGCCGGTCATCTCCAAGCCGAATCTGCCGGTATTCCACCTTGGGCTCAAGTGCTTCTTCGAGGAGGGCCGCGCGCTCGCGCGCATCGTGCACCCGAACGTGGTGCGGGTGCTGAACTTCTTCCGCGCCAACGACACCGTGTACATGGTGATGGCCTACGAATCTGGCCACTCGCTGCAGGAGCACATCGCGCGCCTGGCCGCCAAGGGCAGCCGCATGAGCGAGGCCTTCATCCGCCAGGTGTTCGTCGGCGTGTGCAGCGGCCTGCGCGAAGTCCACGCCAACAAGCTGCTGCACCTGGACCTCAAGCCCGCCAACATCTACCTGCGCACGGACGGCACGCCGCTGCTGCTGGACTTCGGCGCCGCGCGCCAGAGCCTGGACAACGAGGTGCCGCGCCTGCGCCCGATGTACACGCCGGGCTTTGCGCCGCCCGACCTGTACGGGCGCTCCGTGACGCTGGGGCCGTGGTCGGACATCTACAGCATCGGCGCGGCCATGTATGCCTGCATGACCGGCTCGCCGCCGCAGCCGGCCGACCAGCGCACGCAGCAGGACAAGATGCCCGCCAATTTCGACAAGCTCAAGGAGAACTACTCGGAGGACCTGATCCGCATGGTGCGCTGGTGCCTGGAGCTCGATCCGGACCTGCGCCCGCACAGCCTGTTCGCCCTGCAGAAGGAGCTGTACCTGCCGCCGCCGTCGGAGCCGGAGGAAGAGCAGGGCGCGCTGCAGAAATTCACGCGCGGACTGGCCGATCGCATCGGCTTCGGCCGCCGCAAAACGGGATAAACAGTATGCAGTTTTCGGTCTACCAGCAAAGCGACATCGGCGCCCGCAAGGTCAACCAGGACCGCATGGGCTACAGCTACACCCGCGAATCGCTGCTGATGGTGCTGGCCGACGGCATGGGCGGGCACATGCGCGGCGAGATCGCCGCCACGCTGACCTTGCAGACCCTGTCGGCCCTGTTCCAGAAGCACGCGCTGCCCTACGTGAAGAAGCCGGAGCGCTTCCTGGAGGAGGCGTTCAATGCCGCCCACCACGAGATCCACCGCTACAGCGCCGCCCACAATCTGCCGGAGACGCCGCGCACCACGGTCGTGGCCTGCCTGATCCAGCACAACACCGCCGTGTGGGCGCACTGCGGCGACTCGCGCCTGTACCTGATCCGGCGCGGCCAGGTGCTCACGCGCACGCGCGACCACTCGCACATCGAATACCTGATCGCGAAAGGCCAGGCGACGGCGGCGGAGCGCGCCTCGCACCCCGACCGCAACAAGCTGTATAACTGCCTGGGCGCTTCCTCGCTGCCCAAGGTGGAGGTGTCGGGCCAGGCCAGCCTGCTGCCCGGAGATGTGTTCCTGCTTTGCTCGGACGGCTTGTGGGCCATGCTGTCCGATGACGACATTGCCCAGCGCCTGACGACCCAGACCATCGTGCGCGCCGTGCCGGAGATGCTGGCCGACGCCACCGAGCTGGCCGGCGCCAAGGCCGACAACGCGACCGCCCTGGCCATCATGTGGCAGGGCGCGCCGGTGGTCGACGCAGCCACCACCGTGGGGCCGTCAGCCGAGACGGTCATCTCGACCCAGACCCTGCCCGAGAACGTGGTCAACTCCACCATGCAGACGGCGCCGTCCGCGCCGCCGGAAGTGGACGCTTTCGACGACGACGAAATCGAGAAGGCGATCGCGGAGATCCGCGGCGCCATCGAAAAATCCTCCCAGATCCTGAAAGGTTAATCTTCATGACGATGTTCGAATCGCGCCCCAGCGGGCGCGCGGTGGACCAGTTGCGCAACGTGCGCCTGACCCGCAACTACACCAAGCACGCGGAAGGCTCGGTGCTGATCGAGTGCGGCGACACCAAGGTGATCTGCACCGCCAGCGTGGAAGAGAAGGTGCCGGGCTTCCTCAAGGGCCGCGGCCAGGGCTGGATGACGGCCGAATACGGCATGCTGCCGCGCTCGACCCACTCGCGCATGGACCGCGAAGCGGCCAAGGGCAAGCAGTCCGGCCGCACCCAGGAGATCCAGCGCCTGATCGGCCGTTCGCTGCGCGCGGCCTTCGACCTGAACGCCATCGGCGAACGCACCCTGCACCTGGACTGCGACGTGATCCAGGCCGACGGCGGCACGCGCACCGCGTCGATCACGGGCGCCATGGTGGCGGCCTATGACGCGTTGGATAAACTGGTCAAGGGAGGCTTCCTGCCGGCCATGCCGCTCAAGCACTTCGTGGCGGCGATCTCGGTCGGCGTCTACCGCGGCATGCCGGTGCTGGACCTGGACTACGTGGAGGATTCGGACTGCGACACGGACATGAACGTGGTCATGACGGACAGTGGGCATTTCGTGGAAGTGCAGGGCACGGCGGAGGGCGAGGCCTTCGACCGCGCGGCGATGAATCGCCTGCTGGACCTGGCCGAATCGGGCATCGCCTCGTTGATCGCGATGCAGAAGCAGGCGCTCGAACTGTAGTCGCTACCCGAGCGGGACGACGATGACGGTCGGCAGCGCCGGAGGGGGCGGCGCCGTCTGCTTCTGGGTAGCATTGTTCAGCGCGAACGTCATCAATGTCACGATGAGGACAATGGCAGCGATCCACGTGCCGATCACCCAGCGGATGATGCGCGACTCGAATTGAGCGAACCGCCTTTCGATCCGCTCGTCCATGGCGGTGAAGTCTGCACGCACTTGCGAAAACTCCGACCGCAGCTGCGCGAATTCGGAGCGCAGTTGCGCGAAGTCCAATCGCACCAGTTGAAATTCCGAGTTCGTTTCCATGCGTTGCTGCACCAGCTGTTGTTTTACCGTAGCGTCGCTTGATGCCAGCCGCGCGTTCATTTCTTCCCGCATATCGGTCGTGTCCATACGCCCCTCCATGTTGAGGTAGTTTGGACCGCGCTGATGCCGGCTGGTTCCTTCAGCATAGGCGATTCTTTGACCGGCGTCGGTCCCGTACCGTCAGGTAAAATGGGGGCATGACACAGCGACTCATTCTGGCCTCGAACAACGCAGGCAAACTCAGGGAATTTGGCGAAATCCTCTCTCCGCTCGGCTTCGAACTGCATGCGCAGGGCGAGTACGACGTGCCGGAGGCGGAAGAGCCATTCGCGACCTTCGTCGAGAACGCCCTGGCCAAGGCGCGCCACGCTTCGCGCCTGACCGGGCTGCCCGCGCTGGCGGATGATTCCGGCGTGTGCGTGAACGCCCTTGGCGGGGCACCCGGCGTGTGGTCGGCCCGGTTCGCGGGCGAGCCGAAATCGGACGCGCGCAACAACGCCAAGCTGATTAGCGACCTGTCCGGCTACCAGGACAAGTCGGCCTATTACTACTGCGTGCTGGTGCTGGTGCGCCATGCGAACGACCCGCAGCCGGTCATCGCGGACGGCCGCTGGCATGGCGAGATCGTGGCCGAGGCACGCGGCACCAATGGCTTCGGCTACGATCCGCACTTCCTGATTCCGGCGCTGGGCAAGCGCGTCGCCGAGCTGACCTCCGACGAGAAGAACGCCCGGTCGCACCGCGGCCAGGCGCTGCGCGCGCTGGTGGACAAGCTGAAATGATTCCGATCCAGCCGGCGCGCGAGGAAGGGCAGTCGCCCGCGACCGCCGCCACGCGCTACCTCCAACCGGGCGCGCTCAATCTCAAGGCCTTGCCGCCGCTGTCGCTGTACGTGCACTTTCCATGGTGCGTACGCAAATGCCCCTACTGCGACTTCAACTCGCACGAGGCCAAGGGCGCGTTCCCGGAAGACGAGTATCTGGACGCCGTGCGCCAGGATCTGGAGCAGTCGCTCCCGCTGGTTTGGGGACGCAAGGTCTACACGGTGTTCATCGGCGGCGGGACGCCCAGCCTGATGTCCGCGAAAGGGCTCGATCGTTTGCTGTCCGATGTGCGCACGCTGCTGCCGCTCGATCTCGATTGCGAGATCACGATGGAGGCCAACCCCGGCACCTTCGAGCAGGAGAAGTTCCGCTCCTTCCGCGACAGCGGCGTGAACCGCCTCTCGATCGGCATCCAGAGCTTCAACGACCGCCACCTGAAGGCTCTCGGCCGCATCCACGGCGCGGACGAGGCGCGGCATGCAGTGGAGATCGCGCACCGCTACTTCGACAACTTCAACCTGGACCTGATGTTCGCGCTCCCGGAGCAGACCCTGGACGAAGCGCGCCAGGATCTGGAGACGGCAATGGCCTTCGCTCCGCCGCACCTGTCGATGTACCACCTGACGATGGAGCCGAACACGGTGTTCGCCAAGTACCCGCCCACGCTGCCGGACGAGGACACGAGCGCGGACATCCAGGACATGATCTTCGAGCGTTCCGCCGACGCGGGCTACCAGCACTACGAAGTGTCGGCCTACGCGAAGCCGGGCCGCCGCGCGCGGCACAACCTGAACTACTGGGAGTTCGGCGACTACCTGGGCATCGGCGCGGGCGCGCACTCCAAGCTCTCGTTCCCGCACCGCGTGCTGCGCCAGGCCCGCTTCAAGCAGCCCGCGTCCTACATCGAGAACGCGCGTAAGGGTACGCCGATCCAGGAAGAGCGCGAGATCGGCCGCGACGAGATGGGCTTCGAATTCATGCTCAATGCGCTGCGCCTGATCGAGGGCTTCGACCCCAACCTGTTCGGCGAACGCACCGGCATGAGCATCACTGCCATCGAGCGCATGCTCGACGCGGCCGAAGCCAAGGGCCTGCTGTACCGTGACCACAAGATCATCCGCCCCACGGATCTGGGCCAGCGTTTCCTCAACGATTTGCAGCAGATGTTTCTTTGACCGCGCTTGCTAGAGCGCGACGAAGACCTTGAAGATCAGCCCGATAGTGCCAAGCGCGGTTGCTGTGGAGATGCCAAGCAGGATGCGGAAGTCTTTGTTGCGCTGGTCCTGCAAGCGTTCGAAACGCGCGTCGGCGCGATCGAGCTTCGTATCAATGCGCGCGAATCCTGTACGCATTTCGTCAAGAATGAGTGCGAGCATCTTGTCCTGATACCGGATGGCGGTCTCGACGCATGCCATGCGCTCTGCAAACGAATGCTGATTCTGCTGAGGCTGGTTTTCGCCATTCATCACCGGCTCCTTGATCGTGTGTTCAGCTTACGCCGAAGTGCGCGAAAAGCCAGCACGCACGATTGCGGCAGATTCATTAGGATTAACCAAAGAGGGGAAACAGATGGGAAAGAACCGACTCGAAGCATTCAGCGATGGCGTCATTGCCATCATCATCACGATCATGGTGCTGGAGCTGAAGGTGCCGCATGGGGCCACGTTGGATACCCTTATTCCCTTGTGGCCGGTCTTCCTGAGCTATGTCCTCAGTTTTGTCTATGTCGGTATCTACTGGAGCAACCACCACCACCTGTTCCACGCCGTACATGAAATCGGCGGTGGCGTGCTGTGGGCGAACTTGCATTTGCTGTTCTGGTTGTCGCTCACTCCCTTCGTGACGGGCTGGATGGGGGAGAATCATTTCGCGACGCTGCCGGTGGCTCTTTATGGCGTCAATCTGTTGATGTGCGCGATTTCATACAGCCTGCTGGTTCGCTGCCTCACGCTGCATCACCCGGGGAACACAGCCCTCGCGCAGGCGATCGGGAACGACCGCAAAGGACGCATCTCGCTCGGGATGTACGTCGCCGGCATCGGCCTGACCTGGGTCCACGCAGGACTGGGGCTGACCTGCTTTGCTGCCGTCGCCCTCATGTGGCTGATCCCGGACCGCCGCATCGAGCGGCGGATCGCGGGATAGCCAGGCCTTACTGCAGGCCCCCGCCCAGGACCTTATACAGCGTGACCTGATTTTGCAAGCGCGCCAGGTTGGCTTGAACGGCCGCCTGCTGGGCGGTGAACAGTGAGCGCTGGGCGTCCAGGTAATCGAGGTAGCTGGCGGCGCCGTTCTTGTAGCGCAGGTCGGCGAGCCGGAAGCGCTCGGCCTCCGCGTTCGCGACCGAGCGCTGGGCGCGCAGCTGTTCGCCATACGTCGCCTGGCCTGCCAGGGCGTCCGACACTTCCCGGAACGCGGTCTGGACCGCCTTGTCGTACTGTGCCACCGCCGCATCGCGCGCCGCCTTGGCGCTGTCCACGCTGGCGCTGGTGCGGCCGAAATCGAAGAGCGGCATCACCGCCTGCGGCGCGAAGGTCCACCCGAACGAGCCGCTCTTGAACAGGCCCGATAGTTCGCTCGACGCCGATCCCGCCGTCGCCGTCAGCGAAATGCGCGGGAAGTAATTGGCGCGCGCCGCACCGATGTTGGCATTCGCTGCGATGAGCTGTTGCTCGGCGGCGCGCACGTCCGGACGCGTCGCGAGGAGGTCCGACGGCAACCCGGCCGGGAGGTCGGCCAGGTTCGTGTCCGCCAGCGCCGCCGGAGCCGGGAGCGTCGAAGGCAGCGGTTGCCCGACCAACAGCGTCAGGAGATTGAAGTCGGCCGCCTGCTGGCGCTGCTGCTGCGCCAGCACGACGCGCGCGCTGTCGACCAGCGAGATCGCCTGTTCCAGGTCCAGCTTGGAGATTACCCCTTGATCGAACTTGAGCTGCACGAGGCGCATCGATTCCTCGCGCGTGGTCAGGGTGCGCTGCGTCAGCGCCAGGAGTTCGTCGTCCGCCAGCGTGGCGAGATAGGCGTTGGCCACCGCGGCCACCAGCCCGATGCGCACCACGCGGCCCGCTTCCTCGGTGGCCAGGTACTGCGCCTGCGCCGCCTCGCTCAAGTTGCGCACGCGGCCGAACAGGTCGAGTTCGAACGCGCTGACGCCCAGGCCGGCCGTGTAGGTGCTGGTGATGGTGTCGTCCTTGCCCGGCACGCGGCTGCCGGTGACGGCGGCGTTCACGGTCGGCAGCTGGTCGGCGCGGCGGATGCGGTAGGCGGCCCGCGCCTGCTCGATGTTTGCCAGCGCCACGCGCAGGTCGCGGTTGTTGGCCAACGCCATGCGGATCAACTCCTGCAGGCGCGCATCGGCAAAATAGCGCGGCCAGGCGATGGCAGCGGCGGCTTCGCCCGCCGGGCTGGCGGCCGGATAGGCGGGAGCCACCGGCAGGGAAGGGCGTTCGTAATGCGGCGCGAGGGAGCAGCCGGCCAGGGCCAGCGCCGTGGCGAGAATGGTCAGTCGCTTAGTCATGTTTGGTCTCCCCGGCTGCGGTGGTTTCCGTGTGGGCGTATCTGCGGCGCTGGCGCTCGCTGCCCTTGAAGATGGAACGCACCACGACGAAGAACACGGGAATGAAGATGACGCCCAGGCCGGTGGCGGTGATCATCCCGCCCATCACGCCGGTGCCGATGGCGCGCTGGCTGGCTCCGCCAGCGCCGCCCGCGACGACCAGCGGCAGCACGCCGAGGATGAAGGCGAGGGAGGTCATGAGGATCGGGCGGAAGCGCAGGTGGCAGGCCTGGATGGCAGCTTCGCGCAGCGACGTGCCTTGCGCCTGCAAATCCTTAGCGAATTCGATGATCAGCACCGCGTTCTTCGCGCCCAGGCCGATGATGGTGATCAGGCCGACCTTGAAGTACACGTCGTTCGGGAAGCCGCGCATGGTCGCGAACAGCACCGCGCCCAGCACGCCGAGCGGCACCACCAGCAGCACCGACATCGGGATCGACCAGCTCTCGTACAGCGCGGCCAGGGCCAGGAACACGGCCAGCAGCGAGAAGCCGATCAGCACGCCGACGGTGGAGCCGGACAGCTTTTCCTCGCGCGACTGGCCGGTCCATTCGTAGGCGAAGCCTTGCGGGAGTTGAGCGGCCAGACGTTCCATCTCGTCCATCGCCTCACCAGTGGAGTGGCCGGGTGCGGCGTCGCCGGACAGGCGCATCGAAGGGTAGCCGTTGTAGCGCACCGTCTGCATCGGGCCGAGCACCCAGCGCGTGGTGGCGAAGGCGGACAGCGGCACCGGCTGGCCGCGGCTGTTCAACGCATTCAGGCGCAGCAGGTCGCCCGGCTGCATGCGCGCGGGCGCGTCGGCCTGCACCACCACCCGCTGCAGGCGGCCGGCGTTGGGGAAGTCGTTGACGTAGGCCGAACCCAGCGCGGTGGAGATGGCGGTGTTGATGGCGTCGAAGCTCACGCCGAGGGCGTTGGCCTTGTCGCGGTCGATGTCGAGCTGAAGCTGGGGCGCGTCTTCCAGCCCGTCCGGGCGCACGCCGGTCAGGATCGTGCTCTTGGATGCCATGCCGATCAGCTGGTTACGCGCGGCCAGCAGCGCTTCGCGCCCCGCGCCGCCCCGATCCTGCAGGCGGAAGGAGAAGCCCGTGCTGCGGCCCAGTTCCGGAATCGGCGGCGGCGACACGGCGAAGATGAAGGCGTCGCGGATCTTCGACAGCGCGCCTGTCACGCGGCCGGCCAGGTCGGCCGCGCCGTGGCCGGCGCCCTTGCGGTCGGACCAGTCCTTGAGCGGAACGAAGCCCAGCGCCGCGTTCTGGCCCTGGCCCGAGAACGAGAAGCCGACCACGCCCACCATGGCATCGACTTCTGGCTGCTTGAGGATGAAGTCCTCGGACGCGCGCAGCACGCTGGTCGTGCGTTCGACCGTGGCACCCGGCGGCAGCTGGAAGTTGGCGATGATGTAGCCCTGGTCCTCGTTGGGCAGGAAGGAGGTCGGCATGCGCGTGAACAGCAGCGCCACCAGGCCGATCACCAGCACGAACACGATCATCATGCGGCCGGTGCGGCGCAGGATGCGTTCGACGAAGGACTCGTAGTTCCGGGCCGTGCGCGAGAAATTGCGGTTGAACCAGCCGAAGAAGCCGCTCTTGGCATGGTGGTGGCCCTTCTCGACCGGCTTGAGCAGGTGGGCGCACAGGGCCGGCGTCAGCGACAGCGCCATGAAGGCGGAGCAGGCGATCGAGGACACCATCACCGCCGAGAACTGGCGGTAGATGTTGCCCACCGCGCCGGCGAAGAAGGCGAGCGGCACGAACACGGAGATCAGCACCACCGTCACGCCCACGATGGCGCCGGAAATCTGTCCCATGGCCTTGCGCGTGGCTTCCAGCGGCGCCAGGCCCTCCTCGCTCATGATGCGTTCGACGTTTTCCACCACCACGATGGCGTCGTCCACCACGATGCCGATCACCAGCACCATGCCGAACATGGTCAGCACGTTGATCGAGAACCCGAGCGCGAGCAGGGCCGCAAAAGAGCCGAGCAGCGCCACCGGCACGACGATGGTCGGGATGATCGTGTAGCGGAAGTTCTGCAGGAACAGGAACATCACCAGGAACACGAGGGCGATGGCGATGAGCAGCGTCTCGACCACCTGCTTGATCGAGATGTCGATGAACTTGGAGCTGTCGAAAGGGATGCGCCACTTCACGCCGGGCGGGAAGAACTTGGCCAGTTCCTCCATGCGCTGGCGCACCAGCTTGGCCGTTTGCAGTGCGTTGCCGGTCGGGGACAGCTGGATGCCGATGCCCGTCGACGGCTTGCCGTTCAGGCGCGCCGAGGTGGCGTAGCTGGCGCCGCCGATCTCGATGCGGGCCACGTCGCGCAGGCGCACGGTGGAGCCGTCCGGATTCGCGCGCAGCACGATGGCGCCGAACTGCGTCACGTTGGTAAGCTGGCCCTTGACCACCACGGTCGCGGTGATGGTCTGGCCCGGCACGTTGGGCAGGTCGCCGATGGTGCCGGAGGCCACCTGGGCGTTCTGGCTGCGGATCGCATTGTTCACGTCCGCCGGCGTCAGGTTGTAGCCGAGCAGCTTGGCCGGGTCGATCCAGATCCGCATCGCCTTTTCGGTGCCGAACAACTGCGCCTGGCCGACGCCGGGCAGGCGCTGGATTTCGGGCAGCACAGTGCGCGAGGCGTAGTCGCCCAGCGCGATCGGGTCGAACTTCGGATCGTCCGAGGACAGGATCACGAACATCAGGAAGTTGGCACGCGCCTTGTCCACCCGCACGCCCTGCTGGACGACGGTTTGCGGCAGGCGCGGCGTGGCGCGGCTCAGGCGGTTCTGCACGTCCACCTGGGCCAGGTCCGGATTGGTGCCGGTCTCGAACGAGAGCGTGATCGAGCCGCTACCGTTGGCCTGGCTGACGGACTCCATGTAGATCAGGCCGGGCGAACCGTTCATCTCGCGTTCGATGACGCTGATGACGGAGTCCTCCAGCGTCTGGGCGGAAGCGCCGGGATAGGCGGCGGAGACGACGATGGACGGCGGCGCTACCGGCGGATATTGGGCGATCGGCAGCTGGGTGATGGCGACCGCGCCGGCCACCATGATGAACAGTGCGATCACCCACGCGAAGATCGGGCGGTCGATGAAGAAGCGGGCCATGTGCCGGTTCCTCCGTTACGCCTTGGGCGCGGCAGCCGGCGCCGGGGCGGGCGGAGGCGTCCACGGAACCGGCTTCACGGGCGAACCGGCCATCATCATCATTTTCTGGAAGCCGTCGACGATCACCTGGTCGCCTTCTTTCAGGCCGTCCAGCACGACCCAGTTGCTGCCTTGCTGCTGGCCGATCTTGACCGGGCGCGGCGCGGGTTTGTTGTCGGAGCCGACGACGAACACGGAGTCGCCGTTGTCGGTGCGGGTGACGGCTTGCTGCGGCACCAGGATGCCATTCGGAAGATCGGCCTGGGACAGGCGCACGCGCACGTACTGGCCGGGCAGCAGGACGTTGTCCGCGTTCGGCACCTCGGCGCGCAGCAGCACCTGGCCGGAGGTCGGGTCGACCGTCACGTCCGAGAACAGCAGCTTGCCCTTGTTGGCCAGCTGGGTGCCGTCGTCCAGCACCACGGTGACCGGCACCGACGCGCCGCTTGCCTTCAGGCGCAGGTTGGCCGAGCGGCGCAGGGCCTGCAGTTCGGTCGCGGACTGGGTGACGTTGAGGTAGACGGTGGAGGTCTGCTGGATCAGCGCGAGCTGGGTCGCTTCGGTGGCCGAAACCAGCGCGCCTTCGGTGACGAGGGCGCGGCCGATGCGGCCGGAGATGGGCGCGGTGACGGTGGTGTAGCCGAGGTTGATCTTGGCCGTCTGCACGGCGGCCTTGCCGGCGGCGACGTCGGCTTCGGCCTGTTTCTGGGCCGCGACCACGTTCACGTATTCCTGCTTCGACACGGCGTTGGCCTCGACCAGCGGCTTGTAGCGCTCGGCCTGGGCGCTGGCCTGGGTCAGGTTGGCCTGGGCGCGTGCCAGCGATGCCTGGGCGCTCTGCAGCGCGGCCTGGTAGGGCGCGGCGTCGATCTGGAACAGGGTTTGGCCGGCGCGCACTTCGCTGCCCTCGGTGAACAGGCGCTTCTGCACCACGCCGTTGACGCGGGCGCGTACCTGGGCCGTACGGACGGGTTCGACGCGGCCCGGCAGCTCGGTCTGCAGGGCAATCGATTGAACGTGGGCCGTAATGACGCCGACTTCAGGCGGCGGGGGCCGGTTGCCCGATTGCGCGGCGTCCTTCTTGCCGCAGGCGGCGAGGAGGACGGCGAGCACGGAAAATTTGAGGAGGAGGGAAAGCGAGGAGGCTTGGCGCATGTTCGGGCGTCCTTGTTGTTAGGCCCGAAAATACTAACACGTGTGCGTGCAAATCTGATAACCGCACACGCCGTCATCCCCGCGGAAGCGGGCACCCCTGCGCATTTGCAGACGCAAGCGCCAACAGCTCGGCCGTGCTTCTTACCAGGGGTCCCCGCCTGCGCGGGGATGACGGAGTTCAGCGCATGGCCGAGATCATCTGCTTGAGCTTACCGGCATCGGCGCAGAATGCGCGGATGCCTTCGGCCAGCTTCTCGGTGCCCATCGCGTCTTCGTTGAGCATGAAACGGAAAGTCTTCTCGTCCATGGCGATCTTCTCGATCTGGATCGTGGTGTCCTGCGGCGACAGCTTGCGTTCGACCTTGCCTTCGCCGTCGGCCAGCTTCTGCAGCAGGTCCGGGCTGATGGTGAGCAGGTCGCAGCCGGCCAGTTCGAGGATCTGCGAGGTGTTGCGGAAGGACGCGCCCATCACCTCGGTCTTGTAGCCGAACTTGCGGAAGTAGTTGTAGATGCGCCTGACCGACTGCACGCCCGGATCTTCCGCGCCGGTGTAGTCCATGTTGGTGGTCTTCTTGTACCAGTCGTAGATGCGGCCGACGAAGGGCGAGATCAGCTGCACCTTCGCCTCCGCGCAGGCGATCGCCTGGGGCAGGGCGAACAGCAGCGTGAGGTTGCAGTGGATGCCTTCCTTTTCGAGCTGCTCGGCGGCGCGGATGCCTTCCCAGGTCGAGGCGATCTTGATCAGCACGCGCTCGCGCGGAATGCCGGCCTTCTCGTACAGGCGGATCAGCTCACGGCCTTTCTGGATGTTGCCCTCGATGTCGAAGGACAGGCGCGCGTCGATCTCAGTCGAGACGCGGCCCGGGATCAGCTTGAGGATCTCGGTGCCGAAGGCGATCAGGAGCTGGTCGATCACTTCGCCGGTGGAGGCGTTCGGGTTGTCGCGCACGGCCTTTTCCAGCAGCGGCTTGTACTCGTCCTTCTGCACGGCCTTCAGGATCAGCGACGGATTGGTGGTGGCGTCGCGCGGGGTGTAGGCCTTGATCGACTGGAAGTCGCCGGTGTCGGCAACGACGGTAGTGAATTGTTTGAGTTGTTCGAGCTGATTCATGGCGGTTCCTTGGGTCAGAAGTCGGTGGCGGCGAGGAAGGCGGCGATCATGGCCTCCAGGCCGCGCTGGTCTTCCTCGGTGAAGCGGTTGAGCGAGGGGCTGTCGATGTCGAACACGCCGAGCACCTTGCCGTCCTTGATCAGGGGGATCACGATCTCGGAGTTCGAGGCCGAGTCGCAGGCGATGTGGCCGGGGAAGGCATGCACGTCCGGCACCAGCACGGTGCGGCGTTCGGCGGCGGCGGTGCCGCACACGCCGCGCCCGAACGGGATGCGCGCGCACGCCACCTTGCCCTGGAACGGACCGACCAGCAGCTCCTCGCGCGCGCCGTCGCGCGACGGGCGGGTGAGGTAGAAGCCGGCCCAATTCAGGTCGG
>DASRUW010000551.1:0-2817 GCA_035655255.1 Telluria sp.
GCCTTGTCGAACTGATGTTCACCGAGGTGGCTCATGACGAGCAGGCTGCTCGCGCGCCGAGGCGCGCCGCCCAGGCTGGTGGCGTGTTCCAGCTCGGCCGCCGCGCGCGCCATATCCCCGTCGCGCAGGCGGCTGAGACCAGCGGCGGCCTGCAGCAAGGGCTGGCGCGGCTGCAGCGCGCTGGCCCGCTCGAACAGGGCGGCGGCGCGTTCGTTGTGATTGGCGCGCAGGTTCGCTTCCCCGGCCAGCGCCAGCAGCTCGACGTCGTCGGGGTGCGCGTCCAGCAGGGGCGCGAGCAGGGCCAGGGCGGCTTCCGGCTTGTTGTTGCGCACGTGGACTTGCGCCAGCAGGCGCGTGGCGAGGGCATGGCCCGGCTCATGGGACAGATATTGGTTCAGGTGCTGCTCGGCCAGCGGTAAGGAGTTCAGCGCCAGCTCCACCGCGCCGGTGAGCAGCAGGCTGGGGCCGTGCTCCGGGGCGACGCGCAGGATCTGCTGCAAGCCGTCCAGGGCGGCGGCGGGCTTGCCCTGGCGGTAGTCGAGCATGGCCTGGGCGAAGAAGACCGACAGCGACGGCGCGGAAGAGGCCCGGGCCGCGTTCAGTTCGGCGCGCGCGGCGTCGAACTGGCCGGCATCGATAAGGAGATTGGCGACATCGATGTGAGCCGCGGCAAAGCCGGGATGCACGGCCAGCAGGTGGCGGTAGGCGGCGAGGGCCTCCGTGCGCTTGCCGGCCACGCGCAGCACGTCGCCGCGCAGGCGCAGGCTGTCCGCATCGTCCGGATGGCGCTTCAGTGCATGGTCGACCAGCTGCGCGGCCGTGTCGGTCTGGCCGGCGGCCAGGGCGAAGCGGGCCTGACCGAGCAGGGCGGGCGCGAAATCCGGGTCGCGCGCCAGCGCTTGCGCGAACAGCGCGCGCGCCAGATCCGCGTGCCCCAACCCGATCTGCGCCTCGGCGCGCAGGCACAGGTTGTCCGGTTCGGCATCGGCGGCAAAGCCGTCCAGCACCGCTTGGTACTTCCCTTGCCGCAGCAGAGCCTTGCCAAGCAGAGGCCGCACCTGTGCGGCCGGCGCGCCCAGGTCGAGCGCGCGCTGCAGTTCCTTCTCCGCCGACACCGCGTCACCCTGGTCGAGATAGGTGGCGCCCAGTTGTTGACGCGCCCCCGCGTTCCGGGGTTCGCGCTGGAGCACGTTCTTGAGCTGGATGACGGCGGACTTGTATTCGCCGCGCTGCGCATACTGGCGTGCCTGGGCCTGCAATGCGGCCACGTCGGGCGCATGGTGGCAGGCGTTGAGCAGGGCCGCGAGCACGGCGGCGGGGACGGCGGAACGGGAAGGGACGGGCAGCGGCATGGCGGTCTCCTGGCGGGCTGTGCCCACAGGTTACGGAGCCGACCGGCGCCCTCGTTGACGTCCCTCAACAGGACGGTCGCGGATCAGAACGCCGCGTTGAGCGTCACCCGCAGGTTGCGCGGGGCGCCCGGCGTGATGTTGGTGTCGCTGTTCGCGCTGGCGAAATAGCGCTTGTCGAACAGATTCTCCACGTTCAGCTGCGCGCGGTACCGGGAGTTGATGTTCCAGTACAGCGCCCCGTCCACGCGGGTGAAGGAGGGCAGGGTGACCGCGTTCGAGGTCGAGGAGAAGATCGCGCCGCGGTAGACGATGCCGAGGCCCGCGCCAAAGCCGGGCGCGAAGTCGTAGCGGTTCCACAGCGAGGCGGCATGGCGCGGCACCTGGGCCAGGGTGGCGCCGGCGCGGGCGCTGGCGGACACGTCGGCCGTCAGGCGGGCGTCCTGCCAGGCGTAGCCGCCCATGATGCTCCAGGCCGGGGTGATGCGGCCGGACAGGCCCAGTTCCACGCCCTTGGTGCGCTGGCCGTCCGCCAGCACGGAGGTCGGATCGCTGCCCAGCGCGGCCGGCACGATCACGTTGCTGCGGTCCAGGCGATACACCGCAGCGGCGGCCTGCAAGCCAGGCTGGACCTCCCACTTCGCCCCCAGTTCGAGGTTGCGGAACTGCTCCGGGTCGAAGCTGGCGTTGGTCGCGCTCAGGGACGAGAGCTGGTCGCCGGCACGCGGCAGGTAGGCCACGCTGTAGCTGCCATAGACCGACACATTGGCCTGGGGCTTGTAGACGACGCCGGCGCGCGGCGCGAGCGGTGTGTCCGTGTGATCCAGGCTGGCGCCGCTGCGGTGGTTGTCGAACGCGACCTTGAAGTGGTCGTAGCGCAGGCCTGCGATCAGCTGCCAATGGGGCGAGAGCTCCAGCTGATCCTGGAAGTAGGCCGAGGCGACCGTGGCGACGCCGTGGTTGTCGGCGTCGCTGTCCTTTTGACGGAACACCACGTTGCCGTGGAAGCTAGGATCGGCCAGCCGCACGGGGAAGGCGGTCGTATTCGCGCCGAGGTCGGTGAAGTAGGCGGTGTTGCGGTAGTTGTCCGTGACCTGGCGCCCCAGTTCGAGGCCGGTGGCGATGCGGTGGCGCAGCGCGCCCTGGGCGATGTTGAAGCTCAGGTCGGTCTGGTTGAATACGTTCTGGCGCCGGGTGCGGTTGTTGTACCCGGACAGGTTCAGGGTCGGCACGCCGCTTTCGACCCGGACCACGCTGCCGGCGAACACGTTCTGGTAGAACTTGTCGTAGTCCGCGAGGCGGGTGCGGTTGCGCAGCAGCGCGCCCTGGCCGAGGTCGTGCTCCACGAGGGCGCTCAGCGCATCCACCCGGGCATAGGTGTGGCTGATGCTGCTGCTGCCGAAGAAGGTGGACGGATCGACGTCGACCGGGCGCCCGTTCCAGGAGGTGACGCCGCGGTCCGCGGTAC
>DASRUW010000552.1:0-2570 GCA_035655255.1 Telluria sp.
ACACTGCGGTCTTCTTGATTCGGGAGACCAGCATGAAAATCCTCGCGCACGACACCTTGCCCCATGCCTCGCTGCCCGGCCTGGACCACGTCACCCTGGCCGGCAGCGCCGACGGCCTGACCCAGCTCTCGCTGTGGAAGCAGACCGTGGAGCCGGGCGGCGCTACGCCGCCGCACCGCCACGACTGCGAGGAGATCGTCGTCTGCGAACTGGGGCAGGGCGAAATCCACATCCACGGCGAGATCGTGCCGTTCCGCGGCCCGGCCTCGATCGTCATCGACCGCAACGCCGTGCACCAGATCTTCAACACCGGCGCCGGACCGATGGTCATCACCGGCATCTTCGCCATGAGCCCGGTCGAGGTCTACCTGCCGGACGGTACGCCTCTGGCCTTGCCGTGGTCCAGCTGAGCGCCGACCAGGGTGTCGACCAGCGCCCGCACCCGCGGCGCCAGCTGGCGCGCGCTGGGATAGACCACCAGGATGTCGGTCGGCGCCGGCCGCTGGCGCGGCAGCACTTCGACGAGCTCGCCGGCCTCCAGCGCGGCCGCCGCCATGTAGTGCGGCACCTGCACCAGGCCGAGGCCGGCGCTGGCCGCGCGCACCATCGCTTCGCCGTCGTTGCAGCGCATCGCGGCCTGCGGCTGGACGTCGATCTCGCGCCGTCCCTGGCGTAGCAGCCAAGGCCGGTCGCGCCCGCTGGTCGGCATGCGGAACACGACGGCGCGATGCGCGGCCAGGTCGGCCACGCTGCGCGGCGTGCCCGCTGTCTTCAAATAGGAGGGGCTGGCGCACAAGATCAGCTGCTGGCAGTCGATCCGCCGCGCGACCAGGTTCGCGTCCTGCGGCACGCCGACCCGCACGGCGGCGTCGTAGCCGTCGCGCACCAGGTCGACGTACTGGTCGCCGAATTGCACATCCAGTTCGATCAGGGGATGGCGCGCCACCAGGCCGGCCAGCAAAGGCAGGATCACGTCGCGTCCGTAGGCGAGGGGCAGGCTGACCCGCAGCACGCCGCGTGGCGCGCTGCGGGCGTCGGCCGCCGTGTCCTGCAGGCGCTCGAATTCGGCCAGCAGCCGGCGGCAATTGGCGAACACGGCTTCGCCCTCGGGCGTGAGGCTGACCTGGCGCGTGGTGCGGTGAAACAGCCGCACGCCCAGCTCCCGTTCCAGGCGCTGGACGCTCTTGGCCACCGTGGACGGCGTCACCCCATGCGCGCGCGCCGCCTGGGCGAAGCTGCGCAGCTGGGCGGCGCTGGCGAAGATCAGATATTGTTGGACATTCCCCATGCGCGTCATTGTAAGGCCCAACGCGTTGGGTTGACCGCGATCAAATCTTTTCATCTGGCTGTCGCGTAGGCTTTGTGATGCAACAAAGACTATGAAAGGCACGCAATGACGTTCAATCACATGGTGGTCTGGCTGGATCACCGCGAAGCACACCTGATCGGCTTCAACCGCGACGAGTCCGAAACCTCCGTCGTCAAGTCCGGCCTCGACACCTACCGCATCCACACCAAGAACTCGCCGTCCGAAGGCGCGAGCTACCTGGAGGAGGTGACCAAGGCGATCCGCAGCGCGATGGAGGTGCTGGTGGTCGGGCCCGGCCTGGAGAAGCTGCGCCTGCTCAAGCACCTGCTCCAGCATCACCCCGAGGACAAGGACCGCATCGTCGGGGTGGAAACGGTGGACCATCCGAGCGACGCGCAGCTGCTGGCCTACGCCCGCCATTATTTCGTCCGCGCCGACAAGATGCGCTGAACGCCATGGCCGCCCAAGCCCTGACCGGCATTGCCACGCTGCCCGAGCTGTTCGAACGCCGGGTGCAGGCCACCCCGCACGGCGAAGCCTACCGCGAGTTCGATCCGGCCGCGGGGCGCTGGATGAGCTACGACTGGCAGCGCATGCACCAGAAGGTGCGCGAATGGAGCCGCGCCCTGGCCGGCTCCGGCCTCAAGCCGGGCGCGCGGGTCGGCATCCTGCTGCCCAACGGCGTGGCCACGGTCTGCATCGACCAGGCGGCGCTGCGCTGCGGGATGGTGCCGGTGCCGATGCACGCCATCGACAATCCGGCCAACAGCGCCTACATCATCGCCGACTCGCAGGTGGAGATCCTGGTCCTGAGCGACTGGGACAAGTGGGAAGGCATCGCCGCCGCCATCAACATGCCGATCGCACTCAAGCAGGTGGTGCTGGTGGGCGACCATGGCGGCCATTGCCGCACCCTGCGCGACATCCCCGCCCTGAACCTGGCCGCCTGGCTGGCCGCGGGCGAGCGGGTGCCCGAGCCGGAACTGGAGCGGGTCGGCCCCGACGCGCTGTCCGCCATCGTCTACACCTCCGGCACCACCGGGCGGCCGAAAGGCGTGATGCTGTCGCACGCGAACGTGCTGTCCAACGTCGAATCCGTGCTGCGCCTGGTCGACATCTTCCCCGAGGACCTGTTCCTGTCCTTCCTGCCGCTGTCGCACACGTTCGAGCGCACCATCGGCTACTACCTGGCCATCGCCACCGGCAGCTGCGTGGCCTATGTCCGCTCGATCGCGCAGATCGTGGACGACCTGAAGGAAGT
>DASRUW010000553.1:0-12334 GCA_035655255.1 Telluria sp.
GCCCGCGCGCCGCTGTCCGCCGCCGGCGGCGGCGCCCCGCTGGTCTATGCGGACAACGGGGCCGCCTTCATCGCGCTGGACACGCTCGAAAGCATCGAGAACGCACCCGACCCGCAGGTGGTGCAAGCCGACGTGCCGCGCAGCGCCCTGGCCGCGGCCGGCGTGCCGGTGACGCCGGAAACGGCGGGCGAGCCGGTGCGCGCCGAGATGCTGGTATCCGCCGACGGCAGGCCGCTCGCCTTCCGCCTGACCTCCAACCCCTGACCCAAACAAGAGGATGACCATGAACCTGAAACCCCTCCTGCTCGCGACCCTGCTCGCCAGCCTGTCCGCCGGCGCCCTGGCCGAGGACACCGCCGCCGACGACAAGAAATCCGAGCGCACCGAACGCGGCGAATTCCGCATCCATACCGGCCCCGGCATGGCCGACATGGCCGCCGTCGCCGGCGCCGAGGGCGCCTTCGGCCTGCACGGACGCACCGTCAAGAATGCGCCGTACAGCGCCACCATCGTCAACGAATCGCAGCAGACCCTGGCCGACGGCAACCAGATCGCCAACAAGACCAGCATGCTGTCCTTCCGCGACAGCGCCGGCCGCACCCGCCAGGAGATCCGCGATCCCAAGGGCGAGGTGAAGACCGTGATCATCCGCGACGACGCCGCAACCTACATCCTGCACCCGGAAGACAAGACCGCGACCAAGGTGGGCGACGGCCGCGAAATGGCCGAACGCGCCCGCGCCATGGCCGAGAAGGGCCGCGAGCGCGCCGAGCTGGCGCGCGAACGTGCCGAGAAGCGTATCGAGGAACTGCGCAAGGAAGGCAAGCTGGGCGACCGCGAGTTCGTGATCAAGCGCGTCGAGCGCGTCGACGGGGAGCCGGGCAAGAGCATGGAAGACGTGCGCATTCGCGTGATGAAGGACTTCGAAGGCAAGGCGCCCGAAATGGCGGCCCGCATCGGCCCCGTCATCGCCCATGCCTTCGGCGACATGAAGTACGCCCGCAACGCCACCACCAAGGACCTCGGCACCAAGGACATTTCCGGCGTCAAGGCCACGGGCAAGCTGCGTTCCTACGAGATCCCGGCCGGCGAGATGGGCAACAAGAATCCGATCGTCGTCGCCGACGAGACGTGGTATTCCCCCGACCTGCAGGTGACGGTCTACCAGAAGCACAGCGACCCGCGCAGCGGCGAGCGCGTGTACCGCCTGGAGAACCTGAAACGCGACGAGCCGGCCGCCGCCCTGTTCGCGGTGCCGTCGGACTACAAGGTGAAGGACGTGATGGCCAACATCGAGCGGCGCATCGAACGCGTCGAAATCAAAAAGTAAGGAATCGTGGGCAAAGCGATGCAGGCATAATCCGTCTGTTTTTTCCGCCCGGCCGCGCGCCGGGCTTTTTTTCGCCTGGTACATCCGTACTAGGCCACCCCGGTCGTTCCTCCCATTCCGGGCGGGACAAATTCCCGCCCCAAATCGGTCGCTGCCTCCCATGCGCGGCGCGGCGCCGATCGGCACACTGGTTCCCAACGGTAGAGGGAACCACATGCACATCACACTGACCGCCTTGTTCGCCATTGGCTGCTTCCTGCGGGACGAAGCCGGCGGCGCGCGCATGGAAGCGGTCTTGATCGCCGCGATCGTGATAGCCATGGCCGGCCTGGCGCTGCTGATGCTGCGCCGCCTGCAGCTCCCGGACGCCTGACCCATACAAGGAAGGATGACCGATGGCCAACTCCGAATTCCACGCGCTGCTCGAACTGCTGTCCATGCCGTTCAGCGATCCGCGCACCCTGGTTCTGTTCGTGCTGCTGGTGGCCGCCGCCGTGCACGACGTGCGCACCTACCGCATCCCCAACTGGCTGACCGGCGGCGGCCTGGCGTTCGCGCTGGTCTACACGGCCGTGGTCCCGCCGACGTACAACGCGAGCTGGACCTGGGCCCCGGCCGGCATGCTGCTCGGCTTCGCGACCCTGCTGCCGCTCTACCTGCTGCGGGCGATGGGCGCGGGCGACGTGAAGCTGATGGCCATGACGGGCGCCTTCCTCGGCCTGCAGGGCACGGTGTTCGCCCTGTTGTTCACCTTCGTCGCCGCGGGCCTGGCGGCCTTCGCCTACGCGGCCTGGCATGGCGTCACCCGACGCATGCTCGGCAACACCCGCCAGGTGCTGAACGATCTGGCCGTGGCCAGCATCGGCGGGACGCGGCCCGCGCTGCTCCTGCAGCCGGGCCAGTCGGTCGGCCGGCTGGCCTACGGCGTGAGCATCGCGGCCGGCACCATCGCGTCGGTGTTCGCGGCGCAGTTTGGACTGATTTGAAAACGGGAGAACCGACATGAAGAACCTCAAAGCATTCGTGCTGATCGCGCTGGCGGTGCTGACCGGCCTGGGCGCGGCCGGCTACGCCTCCGGCTGGGTAGCCCGCCAGAGCGGCGTGGCCAGCAACAAGGTGGTGGTGGCCGCGGTCGATATCGAACTGGGCACGCGCATCAATCCGGACATGCTCACCCTGGCCGACTGGCCGGCCGGCTCGGTCCCGCCGGGCGCCTTCAAGGACCTGAAGGAAGTCCAGCAGCGCACCCTCAAGGTCAGCCTGGCGCGCGGCGAACCGGTCCTCGAGCGCAAGCTGGCGCCGGTCGGCACCCAGGGCGGCCTGGCGGCCGTCATCGCCGAGGGCAAGCGCGCGATGACGGTGCGCGTCAACGACGTGGTGGGCGTGGCCGGGTTCGCCCTGCCCGGCACCTACGTGGACGTGATGGTCAACGCCCAGCAGGAACGCATCAAGGGCGAGGAACCGCGCCAGATCAGCAAGACGGTGCTGGAACACGTGCTGGTGCTGGCCGTGGCCCAGGAGGCCAGCCGCGACGAGACCAAGCCCAAGGTGGTCAGCGCGGTGACGCTGGAGCTGACGCCGGCCGACTCCGAGAAGCTCGACCTGGCGCGCAGCGTGGGCACCCTGTCTCTGGTGCTGCGCAACCAGGTCGACAAGGAGCCGGTGGCCACCCGCGGCGTCACCAAGAACGAACTGCTGGGCGGCGCGCCGGAAGCGCGCAAACCGGCCGCCACGCCGGCCGCCCCCAAGGCGCCGCGCCCGGCGCAGGTCCTGGCCAAGGCCACCTGCGTCGAAGTGCTGGAGCACGGCGGCCGCGTCATGCACTGTTTCTAACCAATCTAGCCACCAGGAGCGATCCGTGAACAAGCCCCTCTTCAGCGCCGCCGCGCTGGCCATCGCGGCGCTGTCCCAGCCGACGCTGGCCGCCCCGGCCGCCAAGCCGGCCGTGCCGGCCAGCCGCTGCACCTTCGTCAATCCGCGTCCGACCGCCTTCGTCATGCTGGGCAAGTCGTCCGTGCTGCCCTTGCCCGTGCCCGTGACCCGGGTGGTGGTGGACGGCCCCGCGGCCGGCCGCGTCCAGCCCGCCGCCGCCGGCGACGCCCCGCCCAGCGTGGCCGACATGGACGTGCTGCTGCTCTCGCCCACCGACCTGTTCGTGCGCGGCCGGCGGGCCGGCTCCATGAACGTCATCCTCCAGGACGCCAAGGGCGGCTGCTATCTGCAGGACATCGTGGTCTCGATCGACCCGGCCGTGCTGCAGGACAAGCTGGGCGAACTGATGCCGGAAGAGAAGGACATCCGGGTCAAGGCCGCGGAGAACGCGCTGGTCCTGACCGGCAAGGTGAACGATCCGTCCAAGCTGGACGAGGCCATGCGCGTGGCCACCGCCTACGGCGACGGCAAGCGCGTGGTGAACCTGCTGCGCGTGACCACGCCCCAGCAGGTCATGCTGGAGGTGAAGATCGCGGAGGTGTCGAAGACCCTGCTGGACCGCTTCGGCATCGACTTCGCCCGCCTGTACACCTCGGCCGACGGGCTGACCACGCGGGTGGTGTCCGGCATCTTCGGCGGCGGCCCGGCCCTGCTCGGCCAATTCTCCCGCAACGCGGCCGGCGGCGTGATCAACGGCGCCGTCGGCGGCAGCCTGGGCGCGGGCAGCATCGCCGCCGGCGCCAACGTGGCCACGGCCGGCTCCGGCGCCACCCTGATCGGCATCGACGCCCAGAAGAAGGACGGCCTGGTGCGGGTGCTGGCCGAGCCGAACATCATGGCCATCAGCGGCCAGTCGGCCAGCTTCCTCTCGGGCGGCAAGATCTTCATCCCGGTGGCCCAGGCCACCCAGGGCGGCGGCAACGTGATCACGCTGGAGGAGAAGGAGTTCGGGGTCGGCCTGAAGTTCTCGCCCACCGTGCTCGACGGCAGCCGCGTGAACCTGAAACTCGTGTCCGAGGTGTCCGAGCTGTCCCAGACGGGTTCGCCCTTCACCACGGTCGGCAACGTGACCTCGATCCTGCCTTCGATCACCACGCGCCGGGTCGACACCACGGTGCAGCTGAACGACGGCCAGAGCTTCGCCGTGGCGGGCCTGATCCGCAACAACGTGACCGAGACGCTCAAGAAGTTCCCCGGCCTGGGCGAGGTCCCCTTGCTGGGCGCCCTGTTCCGCTCCAGCGAGTACCAGAAGGACCAGACCGAGCTCGTCTTCATCATCACGCCGCGCCTGGTCAAGCCCATGCCCGCGACGGCCGCCCTGCCCACCGACAACCACGCCGAGCCCTCGCGTGCCGACGCGGTCCTGATGGGCAACGCCGAACATCACTAGGAGAACCACCATGCAACGCACCGTCCTCTTCGGCTCGCTCCTGCTGGTCGCCGCCTGTTCGACCACGCCGCGCTACGACGCCCGCTTCGGCGACGCCGTGCGCCAGGCCCGCCTGTCCATGACCGTCAATCCCAACGCGGGCGCCAACCCGGACCCGGTGTCCGGCATCGACACCCAGTCCGCGCTGGCGGCGCAAAAGCGCTACCACGACAGCTTCCGCAGCCCTCCGCCCGTCGTCAATGTGATCAACATCGGCGGCGGCGTGACCAGCAACAACGCCCAGGGCGGCGGCAAATGAATCCGGCTCGCGCCGGAGACCGAGGCGGCGACGCGCCGCCGTTCCACACACCACTCTGAAAAGGAAACACATCATGAAACAGTTCTTCCAGCTGGCCAGCCGCTCCGTCACCGCCTTCGCCAAGGACGAGGACGGGGCCCAGGTCGTCGAATATGCGCTGATCATCGCCGTCGTGTCGATCACCCTGATCGTCGCCCTGCGCGACCTGTCCGGCACCAACTTCAGCGACTTCATCACCCGCGTGGGCACCTGCCTGACCGACGGCGCCGCCTGCGCCTGATCTGGCCCGGCGGGAGGAGCGCCACGCCTCCCGCCATTTTTCGCACCCCGACATCATGACCGACACCGCCCGTCTTACCGTCCGCCGGCAGCGCCGCCCGCTGCGCGCCCAGGCCGGCGGCATCATCCTGCTGGTCTGTTTTGCCTTGCTGTTCCTGCTCGGCTTCATCGGCATCGCGCTCGACCTGGGGCGCCTGTTCGTGGTCCGCAACGAGCTGCAGACGGCGCTCGACAGCTGCGCCCTGGCCGCCGCCCAGGAGCTGGACGGCCAGTCCGATGCGATCACCCGCGCCATCAGCGCCGGCAGCGCCGCGGCCGCGCCCAACCGCGTCAATCTCCAGTCGAACGACTGGGATGGCCAGGGCCAGCTGGGCCAGTCCGACTTCAGCTTCCGCGACGCCAGCTACACCCTCACCACCAGCCCCGGCGCCGCCCGCTACGCCGAATGCAGCCACACCCAGCCGGGCGTGCGCATGTGGCTGCTGCAGGCGATGGGCGCCTTCAACGGCGACACGGCCGGCAATCCGGCCACCCGCAGCGTCAGCGCGCGCGCCGTCGCCACCCGGGCCAGCGGCCAGAGCGCCTGTCCGGTGCCGGTCGCCGTCGTGGCCAAGAACGGGGCCGGCGCGCCGAACTACGGCTATGCGGTCGGCGACTGGGTCGTCGTCAAGAGCCTGCAGGGCCAGCAGTCGGGCTCCCCGCTGGCCCCGGGCGAGATGGGCTGGTTCAACCTGGACGGCAGCCAGAGCGGCAAGGAAACCAAGGACGAGCTGTCGGAAGGCGCCCTGTGCGGCACCACGGTCGACCAGAACGTGACGCTCAAGACCAGCGGCAACATCCAGGCCGCCGCCACGCAGTGGAACTACCGCTTCGGCCTGTACAAGGGCAACGACACCCCTTCCGGCGGACACCCCGACTACTCGGGCGTCGAATACAACACGAGCAACTGGCCGGCGGGACGCAACGCCTGGCCGGACTTCAAGCTCAAGCGCGCCAGCCACGCCCCCCACGCGGGCAAGGTCGGCGCCTACAGCCCGATCAGCGCCGCGCTGCACGCCCAGTACGGCTCCAGCCGGCGCATCGTCACGGTGCCGGTGCTGGCCTCGGGGGCCAACACCAAGGTGGTCGACTTCGTCTGCATGCTGATGCTCGATCCCATGAAGCAGCCCCAGGACGCCGTGCACATGGAGTTTCTCGGCAACGCCGCCGACGCCGCCGCGCCCTGCGTCAACAGCGGCCTGGCCGGCTACGTCGCCGGCCCGCTCGTCCCCGTCCTCGTGAGATGAACATGACGCGAAAAACCCAATCCGGCGTCGCGATCGTCGAATTCGCGCTGATCCTTCCCTTCCTGCTGATGCTGGCCATGTTGGCCACGGAATTCGGACGCGCCGTCTACCGCTACAACGGCATGGTCAAGGCCGTGCGCGACGGCGTGCGCTACCTCTCGATCCAGGAGCCGAACAACGCCGCCGCGCTGGCCACGACGCGCAACCTCGTCGTGTACGGCAACCCGGACGGTACCGGCGCCCCGCTCGACCCGGGCGTGGACCCGGCCATGGTGAGCGCCCAGTGGACCACCACCGGCAGCGCGCCGAGCGTGAACGTGGTGACCGTGCGCGTGTCGGGCTATACCTTCACCCCCATGGTGAGCGCCTTCTTCGGCGCCTCGATCGGCACCATCGCCTTCTCCGACATCAGCGCCACCATGAGGAGCCCGCTGTGAACCGCCACGCCCGCGGCGCCACCCTGATCGAGTTCTGTCTGGTGCTGCTCATGTTCCTGATGGTCTTCCTCGGGCTGCTGGACTTCAGCCGCATGCTGTTTACGTGGAACGCCGCCACCGAGGCGGCGCGGGCCGGCGCCCGCTACGCGGTCGTGTGCGCCCAGCCAGGCAGCGGCACCGGCAGCGTGCTGGCCAAGATGCAGGCGCTGCTGCCGGAAGTGGAAGGCGTGGCGCTGGCCTGGACGCCGGCCGGCTGCACGCCCGCCACCTGCCAGGGCCTGACCCTGACCATCACCGACCTGCGCTTCCGCTGGATCGCGCCCCTGCCCGGGTCCGTGCCCCCACTGTGGGATGCCATGTCCGTCAACCAGTTCAGCACCTACCTGCCGCGCGAGGCCATGCACCAGGATCCGAACTCCGCCGCGCTGTGCGACTGAACCGCAATTCAACCACGAGGTCTGTCATGAAAATCGTCGTCATTTCCCCCAACGCGCACCATCTCGAGGAGATCGGGCGGGTGCTGCGCGGCAGCGGCCACCAGCCGGTGCCGCTCGAGGGCGGCAAGAGCAAGCTGCGCGAGGCGGCCGAACGCGAACGGCCGGACCTGATCCTGGTCGAAGGCATGTGCCGCGACCCCAACGAGCTGGCCCAGGTCGAGGCGGTGACCAGCCAGTTCCCGCACACGGCGGTGATGCTGCTGTGCTCGAGCACGTCGCCGGAATTCCTGATCAATTCCATGCGGGCCGGGGTGCGCGAGGTGCTGCCCTCGCCGGTGCCGCCGGCGGCGCTGCAGGCCGCGGTCGAGCGCGTCGCGCACAAGCAGCGCGCCGGCCAGCCGGCCGCGCCGGGCCGCGTGCTGGCCTTCATCGGCGCCAAGGGAGGGAGCGGGGCCACCTTCCTCGCCACCAGCCTCGCCAGCCAGCTGGCCGAGACGCGCTCGGTGCTGCTGATCGACCTGAATCTCCAGTTCGGCGACGCCCTGTCCTTCGTCCACGACGGCAGCGCGCCGACCACCCTGGCCGACGTCGCCCGCGAGATCGCGCGCCTGGACGCCAGCTTCCTGGCCGCCAGCTGCGTGAAGATCGCGCCCAACTTCAGCATCCTGGCCGCGCCGGAGGATCCGGCCCAGGCCATGGAGGTCACGCCCGAGCACGTCGACGCGATCGTGGCGCTGGCCGCGACCCAGTACGACTTCGTCCTGCTCGACCTTGGCCGCCAGATCGACAACCAGACCGTCAAGGCCCTGGACCGGGCCCACACCGTGTTCATCGTGATGCAGACCAGCCTGCCCGCCGTGCGCAACGCCAAGAAGCTGCTGGCGGTCTTCAGGTCGCTCGGCTACGGGCCCGACAAGGCCGCGCTCATCGTCAACCGCTACGAGAAGGGCGGCGCGATCGGCGTGAGCGACATCGAGCGCGCCCTCGGCCCGCACACGATCCATACCGTGCCCAATTCCTACCGCCAGGTGACGGCCGCGATCAACCAGGGCGAACCGCTGGCCGCCTCCGCGCGCGGCAACCCAGTGTCGCGCAACCTGGCCGAATTCGCGCGCGGCCTCGCCCCCCAACCCGACGACGAGCCCGGCCTGTTGCGCCGCCTGCTCGGCCGCGCCTGACAGGAGCCGACGATGTCCCTCCGCGAACGCTTGACCAGCACCGACGCGCGCCCTCCGGCCCAGGCGCATGGCGCGGCCGGCTACCTGGCTCTCAAGAGCCGCATCCACCTGGCCCTGCTCGACAAGTTCGACCTGGGCGCGCTCGAACAGTTGGCGCCCGACGCGTTGCGGCGCGAGATCGGCAGCATGGTCGAGCGGCTGCTCGACGAGGAACCGCTGCCGGTCAACGACCTCGAACGGCGCTGGCTGATCCGCGACATCCAGCACGAGATGCTCGGCTTCGGACCGCTCGAGCTGCTGATGGCCGACCCCACCGTGTCCGACATCCTGGTCAATGGCTACGACCGCATCTACGTCGAGCGGCACGGCAAGCTCGAACGGACGGATGTGAGCTTCACCGACGAGAAGCACCTGCTGCGCATCATCGACAAGATCGTCTCCCTGGTCGGGCGCCGGATCGACGAATCGAGCCCGATGGTGGACGCGCGCCTGCCGGACGGCTCGCGGGTGAACGTGATCATCCCCCCGGTGGCGGTCGACGGGGCGATGATGTCGATCCGCCGCTTCGCGCACACGCCCCTGCGCATGGACAACCTGACCAGCCCGGAACTGCGCAGCCTGACGCCGGAGATGGCGCTGCTGCTCGAGAGCCTGTGCCAGGCCAAGGTCAACATGATCATCTCCGGCGGCACCGGCGCGGGCAAGACCACCCTGCTCAACATCCTGTCCGGCTACATCCCGCCCGACGAGCGCATCGTCACCATCGAGGACGCGGCCGAACTGCAGCTCCAGCAGCCGCACGTGGTGCGCCTGGAAACGCGCCCGCTCAACATCGAAGGCAAGGGCGAGATCACCCAGCGCGCGCTGGTGCGCAACGCCCTGCGCATGCGCCCGGACCGGATCATCATCGGCGAGGTGCGCGGCGCCGAGGCCTTCGACATGCTGCAGGCCATGAACACCGGCCACGAGGGCTCGCTCACCACCATTCACGCCAACACCCCGCGCGACGCGATCGCGCGCCTGGAAAACATGATCGGGATGGCGGGCGTAAACCTGCCGCTCAAGGCCGCGCGCCAGCAGATCGCCTCGGCCATCACCATCGTGGTGCAGGCGCTGCGCCTGACCGACGGGCGGCGCAAGGTGACCAGCATCCAGGAAGTGACGGGCATGGAAGGCGAGGTCATCACCATGCAGGAGATCTTCGCGTTCCGCCAGACCGGCGTCGGCCCGGACGGCAAGGTGGAAGGCCACTTCCAGGCCACCGGCGTGCGCCCGCACTTCATGGCGCGCCTGCACAGCTTCGGGATCCGGCTGCCGGACACGCTGTTCGACCCCACCCGCCGCCTGAGCTAGGAGCGCGCCATGAACCATATCCTCGACAGCGAATTCCACCTGGTGCTCTCGGTGCTGGTGTTCATCTCGGTCATGCTGCTGCTGGAGGGCCTGTACCTGCTCTACCGCAGCCATTACGGCCCGCTCGCGCGCCGCGTCGAACAGCGCCTGCGGTCCCTGGCCGGCACCGCCGCCGGGCGCCAGGTCCTGCGCGCCAGCCACCTGAGCGACAGCCCATGGATCGGCAGGCTGCTGGAAACCGTGCCGTTCGCGCGCCAGCTCGACCGTTTCGTGCGCCAGGCCGGGGTGGGCTGGACCGTCTCGACCCTGCTGCTGGCCACGGCCGGCAGCGCGCTGGCCGCCTGGCTGGTGATGGACGAGCTGCTGCACCAGCCGCGCCTGCTGGCGCTGGCGGCGGCGCTGGCGGCGGCGGCCGCCGTGCCCGGCTACCTGCAGCGCCGGCGCGCGCGCCGCCTGGCCGCGCTCGAGCGCCAGCTGCCGGAGGCGCTCGACCTGCTGGGAAGGGCCCTGCGCGCCGGCCACGCCTTCTCGGCCGGGCTGCAGATGGTGGCCGAGGAGATGCCCGAGCCGCTGGCCGCCGAATTCCGCTTCACCCACGAGGAAGTCAGCTTCGGCGTCGGGCTCGACCAGGCCCTGTCCAACCTGGCCCAGCGCGTACCGCTGACGGACCTGCGCATCTTCGTGGTGGCCGTGCTGATCCAGCGCGAATCGGGCGGCAACCTGACCGAGGTGCTGGCCAACCTGGCGCGCCTGATCCGCGACCGCCTCAGGCTCCAGGCCCGCGTGCGCGTGCTGTCGGCCGAGGGCCGGCTGTCGGCCTGGATCCTGGTGCTGATGCCGTTCGCCCTGGCCGCCCTGCTCAACGCCTTCAATCCGAAATTCATGGCCCCCTTGTGGACCGATCCGCTCGGCCAGTCGATGCTGCGCCTGCTCCTCACGCTGATGCTGGTCGGCGTGATCCTGCTGAAGAAAATCACGCGCGTGCGCGTCTAGGAGAACCGACATGCCCCTGCTGACCACCCTGATCTTCATCTCCGTCGCCGCCGGCCTGATCGGAGCCGGCCTCCTGCTGGCCCCCTCGCGCGTCGGCCGGCGCCTGCGCGCGCTGGCGCCGCCGCCGGAGCCGGCGGCCTGGACCAGCACCGTGGCCGAAGCGGTGCGCCCCTTCGCCCTGCTGTCCACGCCCGAGGGCGAGTGGGAGTCCTCGCCGCTGCGGGTGCGCTTCCTGAACGCCGGCATCCGGCGCGCCGACGCGCGCCTGCTCTATTTCGGCGCCAAGACCCTGCTGCCCCTGGTCCTGGCCGGCCTGGCGTTCACGCTCCTGCGCGGCCTGTCGTCCAGCACCGGCCTGGCGCTGCTCCTGCAGGTCACGCTCGCCGCGCTGGCCGGCTGCTACCTGCCCAACGTGGTGGTCGGGCTGATGGCGCGCCACCGCCAGCGCGACATGTTCGAGACCTTTCCCGACGCCGCCGACCTGATGCTGGTGTGCGTCGAAGCGGGCCTCGGCCTGGACGCGGCCATGACCCGGGTGGCGGACGAGATCCGCATCAAGAGCGCGCACCTGGCGGACGAACTGCAGCTGACCAATCTGGAATTGCGGGCCGGCGCGAGCCGCGAACAGGCCCTGCGCCACCTGGCCCTGCGCACCGGCATCGAGGAAGTCGGCATCTTCGGCGCGATGCTCAGCCAGGCCGACAAGTTCGGCACCAGCATCGGCGACTCGCTGCGGGTGTTCTCCGACGACCTGCGCCACAAGCGCCTGGTGCGGGCGGAGGAGATCGCGGTCAAGATCCCGACCAAGATGCTGCTGCCGCTGGTGCTGTGCATCTTCCCATCGGCCCTGATGGTGGTGCTGGGGCCGGCCGTGATCCAGATCGTGCGCACCGTCCTGCCGGCCATCAGCCATGGCGCCTGAGGATTCAGTGCAGGGAGCGCGCCGCCAGGCGCGCCAACCCCTTCCCGGTGGCGTAGACGTACAGCTCGAGCCGGGTCTTGACCCCCAGTTTGTGGTAGATGGAACTGAGGTGGTTGCGCAGCGTGTGCTCGGACATGAACAGGCGCTGGGCAACCACCTTGTTCATGCAGTCGCTGTGGTCGACGATGGCCTGGATCACGCTGCGTTCGCGCTCCGTGAGCGCGGCGTGGCGCGCGGCGCCGTCGTGCGCGGGCGCCGCCGGGGCCAGCAGGGTCGCGAACACGCGGTTCATCGCCGCGCGGTCCAGCCACAGCTCGCCGGCATGGATCTTCTCGATGGCCTTGACGACCACGTCGGCCGGAGCGTCCTTGCCGAGGACGCCACGGGCGCCCGCGTGGATGGCCGCGTCCAGCACGCCGTGGCGGCGCTCGCCGGTCAGCACCAGCATGCGCGAGACGCCATTGGCCAGCAGGGCCGGCAGGTAGTCGGCGCCGTTCTC
>DASRUW010000554.1:0-7105 GCA_035655255.1 Telluria sp.
GCCGCCATCTGGCCCAGGGTGCCGCGCAGGGGTGCCGCGCTGCCCTGTTCGACGATCAGCACGCGCGCGCCCGCCCGCGCCGCGGCGCGCGCCGTGGCCGCCCCGCCCGGTCCGCTGCCCACCACGATCAGGTCGAAGTCATCTTGCATGGCCGGCATGCTAGCATGACGGGTTACCGCATCCGACCCGCGCCTTCCGTGATACCGTTTCCGCTCCTACTTGCCGGCCTGCTCGGCGCCGCCCCGGCGCCGGGCCTGAGCTTCGTCCGCCACGACTGGGAGCTGGTGTGCGACAACACGCGCACCTGCCGCGCCGCCGGCTACCAGGCCGACGACCCGGAACTGCCGGCCGTGTCGGTGCTGGTGACGCGCGCGGCCGGCCCGGGCCAGGCGCCGCGGGTGCAGCTCCAGCTGGGCAGCTATGGCGCCGACGCGCCGGTCCCGGCCGGCGAGCAGCTCACCATGCAGGTCGACGGCCATGCCGCCGGCAAGGTGCAGGTCCCGGCCGATACCGGCATCGGCGAGCTGGCGCCCAAGCTGGCCGCCACCCTGCTCGCGGCCCTGGCGCGCAATGCGGAAGTGGCGTGGACCGACGGCGCGGCCACCTGGGTCCTGTCCGGCAAGGGCAGCAGCGCCGTGTTCCTGAAAATGGACGATTTCCAGGGCCGCGTGGGCACGCCGGGCGCGCTGGTGCGCAAGGGCGCCAAGCCGGAGGAGGGGGTGGCGCCCGCGCTGCCGGCGCCGGTGGTCCTCGCCGCGCCGGTGCCGCGCACGGGCGCCGACGACCCCGCCTTCAAGCGCATCGACCTGCGCCAGCTGGCCGCCGACCTGCGCAAGAGCGTGTCCAAGGACGACTGCGAGCGCCTCGACCAGCTGGGCGCGGACGGCAAGGGCATCACCCTGGCGCGCCTGTCGGACAGCAGGCTGCTGGCTTCCGCCGCCTGCTGGATGGGCGCCTACAACACGGGCGACGCCTACTGGGTGATCAATCAGGCCGCGCCCTACGCGCCGCAGCTGGTGACCACCAACGCCACCGAGTACAGCGACGGCACCCTGACCTCGACCCAGAAGGGGCGCGGCCTGGGCGACTGCGGCGCCAGCGAGGAGTGGGTCTGGACCGGAGACAAATTCACGCCCACCCGCGCCGCCAGCAGCGGCATGTGCCGCCTGGTGGCGCCGGGCGGGGCCTGGGAGCTGCCGGAACTGGTGACCCAGGTGCAGCGCCGCCCGAAGTAGGCGCGCTGTTGCAGAAATCGGCACACCGATCGGCGGACGGGTGACGCTGCAAAGTTGTCCTGCTATCATCGGCGGCTTCGAACCGGCGCTACCCCTGCCGGTGTCCTCAACGAGCCTTTCGAAAGATGCCATGATCCGTCCGCAACTGCTCCTCCTCGCTGCGAGCCTGGCCATGATCCAGCCCTCGCACGCCGCCGCGCCGGCCAAACTTGATGCGGCCAACCCGTTCGCCAAGGCCAGCCCGCTGCCCTTCCACTATCCGCAGTTCGACAAGATCAAGGACGAGCACTTCCGGCCCGCCTACGCGGCCGGCATGGCCCAGCAGCTCAAGGAAATCGCCGCCATCGCCAACAACCCCAAGGCGCCGACCTTCGACAACACCATCGTCGCCATGGAGCGCTCGGGCCAGCTCCTGAACCGCGTCGCCACGACCTTCTCCAACCTGCAGGGCGCGAACACGGACGACACGCTCGACGCGATCGACCGCGAGATGTCGCCCAAGCTGGCCGCCCACAGCGACGCCATCTTTCTCAACCCGAAGCTGTGGCAGCGGGTGCAGGCCCTGTACGACCAGCGCGACCACCTGAAGCTCGACGCCGAATCGAAGCACCTGCTGGAGCGCTATCACACCGACTTCGTGCGCGCCGGCGCCAAGCTCTCGGCCGCGGACCAGGACAAGCTCAAGGCCATCAACGCGCAGATCGCCGGCCTGCAGTCCAAGTTCACCCAGAACGTGCTGAAGGAAACCAATGCCTCGGCCCTGGTGGTCGACAAGAGAGAAGACCTGGCCGGCATGTCGGCCGCCGCCATCGACGCCGCCGCGGCCGAAGCCAAGGCGCGCGGCATGGAAGGCAAGTTCGCGGTCGCCCTGACCAACACCACCGGCCAGGCGCCGCTGGCGGTGCTGACCGACCGCGCCGTGCGCGCCAGGCTGCTCGACCTGTCGATGGCGCGCGGCAGCCATGGCGGCGAATTCGACAACCGGGAGGTGGTGCAAAAGCTGGCCCGCCTGCGCGCCGAGAAGGCCGCCCTGCTCGGCTACGAGAACTTCGCGGCCTATTCGCTGGAAGACCAGACCGCCAAGACCACGGGCGCCGTCAACCAGCTGCTGGCCGAACTGGCCAAGCCGGCCGTGAACAACGCGCGCCGCGAGGCGGCCGACCTGCAGCAGCTGGTCGACGCCGAGAAGGGCGGCTTCCAGCTGGCCGCCTCCGACTGGGCCTACTACACCGACAAGCTGCGCGCCCAGCGCTTCTCCTTCGACGAGAATCAGCTCAAGCCCTACTTCGAACTGAACAACGTGCTGACCCGCGGCGTGTTCTACGCGGCCAACAAGCTGTACGGGATCAGCTTCAAGGAGCGCCACGACCTGCCGGTGTATAACCCGGACCTGCGCGTGTTCGACGTGTTCGACGCCGACGGCAAGCAGCTGGCCATCTTCATCGCCGACATGTACGCCCGCTCCAACAAGCAGGGCGGGGCCTGGATGAACGAGTACGTCTCGCAAAGCGCCCTGATGGGCACCCACCCGGTGGTGGCCAATCACCTGAACATCCCGAAGCCGCCGGCCGGCCAGCCGACCCTGCTCACCTACGACGAAGTGCGCACCGCCTTCCACGAATTCGGCCACGCCCTGCACGGCATGTTCTCGCACGTGAAGTACCCGCGCTTCGCCGGCACCAACGTGCCGCGCGACTTCGTCGAGTACCCGTCCCAGGTCAACGAGATGTGGGCCGTGTGGCCCGAGGTCCTGGCCAACTACGCCAGGCACTACCAGACCGGCGCCGCCATGCCGCAGGAGCTGCTGGACAAGGTGATCGCGTCGAAGAAGTTCAACCAGGGCTTCCTGACCACGGAATACCTGGCCGCCTCCCTGCTCGACCAGCGCTGGCACCAGCTCAAGGCGGCCGCGGTGCCGGCCGACGTGCTGGGCTTCGAAGCGGCCGCCCTGCACGGCGCCGGCGTGGACTTCGCGGCCGTGCCGCCGCGCTACCGCACCACCTACTTCTCGCACGCCTTCTCGGGCGGCTACTCGGCCGGCTACTACTCCTACCTGTGGAGCGAGAAGCTGGACGCGGACACGGTCGAATGGTTCAAGGAAAACGGCGGCCTGCAGCGCAAGAACGGCGACCACTTCCGCGCCACCCTGCTCGCGCGCGGCGGCACGGCCGAGGCGATGGACTTGTACCGCAACTTCCGCGGCCGCGACGCCAAGATCGAGCCGCTGCTGGAGCGCCGCGGCCTGAGCGGGCAGTAAGACCCGGGCGCCGGCCGCCATCCGCTTGACCTGTCTACGGCCTGCGGGTGCAGACTGGGGTTTTGTTGCGGAGGATGCATGCACGACGACGCGTTCCTGGCCGGGGTCGAAGCCGGCACCCTGGACCCGGCCCGGTTCGACCACGGCGCCCACGTGCGCCTGGCCTGCCTGTACCTGGAGCGCTGGCCGCCGGCCGAGGCGGCGGCGCGCTGCTGCGCCACGATCGCCCGCTTCGCCGCCGGCGCCGGCGCGCCGGCCAAGTTCCACTGGACCGTGACGGAGGCCCTGGTGCACCTGCTGGCCGCGGGCCGGCGCGCCGCGGTGCTGGCCGACGCCCGCGCCTGCCTGGCCCGCCACTACAGCGCCGCCGTCCTGGCCAGTCCCGCCGCGCGCGCCGGGTTCGTCGCCCCCGACCTGGCGCCCCTGCCGCCGCCCGGCGCCGGCGCGGCCGGGCCGTCCCCATGAGCACCTACACCATCGGCCAGCTGGCGCGCCTGGCCGGCCTGTCGCGCGCCGCCTTGCTCTACTACGAGGCCCGGGGCCTGCTGGTGGCGCGTGCGCGTAGCGCGGCCGGCTACCGCCGCTACGGCGCGGAGGATCTGGCGCGCCTGCGCCGCATCTGCGACTACCGGGCCACCGGCATGCCGCTGGCGGCCATCGGCGCCCTGCTGGACGGGGCCGACGCGGCCAGCCTCATCGGCCAGCGCCTGGACGCCATCGCGGCCGACATGGCGCGCCTGCGCGAGCAGCAGGCCGTGCTGCTGCGCCTGCTGGGCAGCAGTGCCCCGGGCGCCCTCGGCAAGGAGGCATGGACCGGCCTGCTGCGCGCGGCCGGGGTGGACGAGCCCACCATGGAGCGCTGGCACGCCCTGTTCGAGCAGCAGGCCCCGCAGGCGCATCAAGGCTTCCTGCGTTCCCTCGGCCTGGATGAGGAAGAGGTGGCGCGGATTCGTGGCTGGGCGCGCCAAATCCGTGTATAACTACCCGCAACAGCAACTTTTCGGAGAGCGGTCATGCAGGACAGTAAGGAATCGGACCTGAAGGCGCACCTGAAGACGCTGCACGCCAGCCTGGCGTCGGCCGAACAGGTGGACGAGGAGCTGCGCGGCCTGCTGACCCAGCTGGACGCCGACATCCGCAGCCTGCTGGAGGCGCGCGCCGCCGCCGCGCCGGATGCGGCCGCGCTGGAAGAGAGCCAGACGTACGGCCTGGCCGAACGGGCCCAGGAGCTCACCGCCCAGTTCGCCGCCCGCCACCCGCGCCTGGAGCCGGCCCTGCGCGAGCTGGGCAGCATGCTGTCCAACCTCGGCATCTGAGGACGGCTCAAGGAAACGCCGGCACGTGGGCGTCCTGCCCCCCGAAGGCGAACTCCGGGTGGCGCGCCTGGATCAGTTCCTCGATCTCGCGCACCCGCGCCAGGGGCAGGTCGATGATGAGCAGCACCTGCCCGCGCCCGATCGCCTCCATGAAGGGCGCCAGCCGCGTGTTCGGCACGGCCGCCCCGTTCATGCCCGAGGCCCAGGCCCCGAACAAGGCCCCGCCCAGCCCGGCCACCAGCACGGCCAGGGTCTGCAAGGTCAGGCCCTCGGGCGGGAACAGCACCAGCAGGGCGCCGGCGATCAGCCCGGCCGCCCCGCCGATCATCATGCCCATCTGGGCTCCGTGCACGAGGTCGGTCTTCTGCAGGAAACTGGCGTCCGGCATGTCGGCCGGCAAGGATCCGTCGCGGGCCAGGAAGTGCATGTGGCGCTCCTCGATCCGCTTGAGCAGCAGTTCGTCGAGCAGGGCGCGGGCGCTGGGCACGTCCGGCAGCAGGTAATAAAGTCGGCGGCGCATGGCAGTCTCCCGAAACAGTGTCCTTTCGTTATAGGCCATGCACGGCTATCCTACAACCCGGCATTAAGCATTTGATTCTTAAGCGAAAAAGCCGCGCTTCCGGTACAATGCGCCGGATGAATGCCCCGTCCAACCTGTTCGCCACCGTTGCCAAGCGCTCCGAGCGCGCCCCCGCCGCCCCCTTCCTGCCCATGTCGCGCGCCGAGATGGACCGGCTGGGCTGGGACCAGTGCGACGTCATCATCGTCACCGGCGACGCCTATATCGACCATCCCAGCTTCGGCATGGCCTTGATCGGGCGCCTGCTCGAGGCCCAGGGCTACCGGGTCGGCATCATCAGCCAGCCGGACTGGCATTCGGCCGAGCCGTTCCGCGCGCTCGGCCGGCCGCGCCTGTACTTCGGCGTCACGGCCGGCAACATGGATTCCATGGTCAACCGCTACACGGCCGACCGCCGGATCCGCTCGGACGACGCCTACACCCCCAACGCCGAGCCCAACAAGCGGCCCGACCGCACCGTCACCGTGTACGCCCAGCGCGCCCGCGAAGCCTATCCGGACGTGCCGGTCATCATCGGCTCGATCGAGGCCTCGCTGCGCCGCATCGCCCATTTCGACTACTGGTCGGACAAGGTGCGCCGCTCGGTGCTGATGGACTCCAAGGCCGACCTGCTCCTGTTCGGCAACGCCGAGCGCGCCCTGGTCGCCCTGACCCACCGCCTCAACGCGGGGGCATCGGTCAAGGACATCCGCGACCTGCGCGGCACCGCCTTCGCCGTGCCGCACGGCTGGCTGCCCGACCCCGACTGGACGGTGCAGAACTCGACCCGGGTCGACGTGCCCGGCAAGGTGGAGGCGCCCCCGAATCCCTACGCCGCGCCCGAGCCGAGCACGGCCTGCGCCAGCGACGCGGCCCGGACGGAAGCGGAGGTGGTCAAACCGATCCGCATCCTCACCAAGGAAGAGCGCCTGGCCCTGGCGCGCGAGAAATACCGCAAGACGGCCGTGCGCCTGCCGGCCTATGAGGTGGTCAAGGACGACCCCGTCATGTACGCCCACGCCTCGCGCGTGCTGCACCTGGAATCGAATCCCGGCAACGCGCGCGCCCTGGTCCAGCAGCACGGCGAGCGCGACGTCTGGTTGAATCCCCCGCCCCTGCCCCTGCAGATGGACGAGATGGACGGGGTCTACGACCTGCCCTACGCGCGCAACCCGCACCCCAGCTACGGCAATGCCCGCATCCCGGCCTGGGACATGATCCGCTTCTCGATCAACATCATGCGCGGCTGCTTCGGCGGCTGCACCTTCTGCTCGATCACCGAGCACGAGGGCCGCATCATCCAGAGCCGCTCCGAGCCGTCCATCCTGCGCGAGATCGAGCACGTGCGCGACAAGACGAAGGGCTTCACCGGCGTCATCTCCGACCTGGGCGGGCCGACCGCCAACATGTACCGCCTGGCCTGCAAGGACAAGAAGATCGAGGAAAGCTGCCGCCGCCTGTCCTGCGTGTACCCGACCATCTGCGTCAACCTGAACACCGACCACGGCAAGCTGATTTCGCTGTACCGCAAGGCGCGCGCCGTGCCGGGCGTGAAGAAGATCCAGATCGCCTCCGGCCTGCGCTACGACCTGGCCGTGCGCTCGCCCGAATACGTCAAGGAGCTGGTGACCCACCACGTGGGCGGCCTGCTCAAGATCGCGCCCGAGCACACCGAGGAGAACACCCTCTCCAAGATGATGAAGCCGGGCATCGGCGCCTACGACGAGTTCAAGCGCCT
>DASRUW010000555.1:0-7501 GCA_035655255.1 Telluria sp.
CGCCACCTGAACTACCAGACCATCGCCTACACCGACGTGTGCGGCAAGGGCGCCAATCAGCTGTGCTTCGACCAGGTGGACCTGCAGCGCGCGACCGAGTACGCGGCCGAGGATTCCGACATCACCCTGCGTCTGCACCAGGCCATGATCGGCCACGTGGAGAGCGACGCGCGCCTGAACTACATCTACCGCGAGATCGAACTGCCCACCGCCGTCGTGCTGCAAAAGATCGAGCGCAACGGCGTGCTGATCGACGCGGCCAACCTGGAAGGCCAGTCGCGCGCCCTGGGTGAGCGCATCGCGGAACTGGAAGCCAAGGCCTACGAGCTGGCCGGCGGCCCGTTCAATCTCGGTTCGCCCAAGCAGATCGGCGAAATCTTCTTCGGCAAGCTGCAGCTCCCCGTCATCAAGAAGACGCCGACCGGCGCGCCGTCGACCGACGAAGAGGTATTGCAAAAACTGGCCGAGGACTTCCCGCTGCCGAAGGTGATCCTGGAGCACCGCGCCCTGTCCAAGCTCAAGTCCACCTACACCGACAAGCTGCCGAAGATGGTCAATGCGGCGACCGGCCGGGTGCACACCAACTACGCGCAGGCGGTGGCGGTGACGGGCCGCCTGGCCTCGAACGACCCGAACCTGCAGAACATCCCGATCCGCACGGCGGAAGGCCGGCGCATCCGCGAAGCCTTCGTCGCGCCCACCGGCAGCGTGATCGTCTCGGCCGACTATTCACAGATCGAGCTGCGCATCATGGCCCACATCTCGGGCGATGAGGCGATGCTGCGTGCCTTTGCGCAGGGCGAGGACATCCACCGCGCCACCGCCGCCGAAATCTTCGGCATCCCGCCGGAGCAGGTGGAGAGCGAACAGCGCCGCTACGCCAAGGTGATCAACTTCGGCCTGATCTACGGCATGAGCGCCTTCGGCCTGGCCTCCAACCTGGGCATCGAGCGCGCCGCCGCGCAAAACTACATCGAGCGCTACTTCCAGCGCTTCGCCGGCGTCAAGCGCTACATGGACGACACCCGCGTGTCGGCCAAGGCGCGCGGCTATGTCGAAACCGTGTTCGGCCGCCGCCTGTGGCTCCCCGAAATCAATTCGCCCAACGGCCCGCGCCGCGCGGGCGCGGAGCGCGCCGCGATCAACGCGCCCATGCAGGGCACGGCGGCGGACCTGATCAAGCTCGCCATGATCGCGGTGCAGGGCTGGCTGGAACGCGATGGCCTCGCCACGAAAATGATCATGCAGGTCCACGACGAACTGGTGCTGGAAGTGCCGGAAGCGGAACTGGAACTGGTGCGCGCCAAGCTGCCGGAACTGATGGCGGGCGTAGCCAAGCTCGACGTCCCGCTGCTGGCCGAAGTGGGCATCGGCGAGAACTGGGACGAGGCGCATTGAGGCTCGCGGCAGCCTCCTTGCAAGACTGCTAAACTAGCGCACCAATAAAAACAGGAGGTGCGCATGGAAGATTTCGTTCAAGACGCCGGCAGCCTGCTGGCTCCAACCGCATTGTCCGACGGCCTGGACCGCCGCGACTTCCTCAAGGTGGCGCTGGGCACCGGCTTCGCCGCGGCCGCGCTGCCGGTGGTCGCGCAATCCGTCATCCACACGGACACCAAGGGCCTCACCGCCGGCACCATCCAGCTGAACGTGAACGGCCAGACGGTGCCCGTCTACCGCGCGCAGCCCGAGGGCAAGACCAACCTGCCCGTGATCCTGGTCGTGTCCGAGATCTTCGGCGTGCACGAGCACATCGCGGACGTGGCGCGCCGCTTCGCCAAGCAGGGCTACCTGGCGCTCGCGCCGGACCTGTTCGTGCGCCAGGGCGACCCGTCCAAGGTGCCGAACATGGCGGACCTCATGAAGACCATCATCAGCCGCACGCCGGACGCGCAGGTCATGGGCGACCTGGACGCGTGCGTGACCTGGGCCAAGGCCAATGGCGGCGACACCGGCCGCATGGGCATCACCGGTTTCTGCTGGGGCGGGCGCATCACGTGGCTGTACGCCGCGCACAATCCGTCCCTGAAAGCCGCCGTGGCCTGGTACGGCCGCCTGGTCGGCGAGACCAACGCGATCACGCCGCACCAGCCCATCGAATACGGCGCCACGCTCAAGGTGCCGGTGCTGGGTCTTTACGGCGCCAAGGACCAGGGCATCCCCCAGGACACCATCGAGAAGATGAAGGCCGAACTGGCCAAGGGCACGACGGGATCGGCCTTCGTGGTCTACCCGAATTCCGGCCACGCCTTCCACGCCGACTACCGCCCGAGCTACGTGGAAGCGGACGCCAAGGACGGCTGGAAGCGGGCGCTGGACTGGTTCAAGTCCCACGGCGTGGTTTGATTCGCTACAATAAGCCCCTCGCGCACACTGCGCGCTAGAGGGGTGTGGAAATCGACTCGACCTTAATCAGCATTCTGCTCGCGACCACCATCGGCGGCGTGGCCAGCATTTCGGCCGCCGCCGTGTTTTCGTTCGCGCTGCTGTCGAAGATGGTCGAACGCATGGTCAGCCTGTCGGTCGGGATCATGCTTTCCACCTCGCTGCTGCACGCGCTGCCGGAAGCCTTCGAGTCCGGCGCCGACCCGCGCACCCTGTTCGCCACGCTGATGGGTGGACTGCTCGGCTTTTTCATTCTCGAAAAGCTGGCCATCCTGCGTCACTCCCACCATCACGAATTGGACGGTCACCACCACGCGCACGGGCATGACGCGCGCGAGGCCGGCAAGTCCGGCTGGATGATCCTGGTGGGCGACGGCATGCACAACTTCACGGACGGGGTGCTGATCGCCGCGGCTTTCCTCGCCAATCCGCAGCTGGGCATCGTGACGGGCCTGGCCATCATCGCGCACGAGATTCCGCAGGAGATCGGCGACTTCATCGTGATGCTCAACGCGGGCTTCTCGCGCAAGCGGGCCTACGTGTTCAACCTCCTGTGCAGTCTGTTGGCGGTGGTTGGCGGCCTGATTGGCTACTTCACGCTGGACCGGGCAACCGGCTTGATTCCGTACGTGCTGGTGTTCGCGTCGTCCGGCTTCATTTATATCGCCGTGAGCGACTTGATGCCGCAGATGCAGCGCCGCGCCACGGTGCGCGAATCCGTGCCGCAGGTGCTCTTGATCGCGCTGGGCGTGGCCATCGTCCTGTTCCTGACCGGCATGCGCCACTGAACGGAGCCGGACCATGGGATTGCTGACCGCTTGGCGCATCCATCGTCTGCAACGCCGCTCCCGCTATCGAGCGCAGCTGCGCTCCCTGCCGTCCGGACTGCTGCCTTACTGGAGCTCGTCCGCGCCCAAGGAGTTCCCAGGCCTCCCCACGAGCCCGTGGTTCTTCATGCGTGCCTGCGAAGGCCTGATGCTGTTTTTCGATTGCGCCGCCCGCCGCGGCAGGTGCTGCGGTCTGCCGTCGAAGGCGGCCGATTCGGTCTGGCATGCGTGGACGCGGTTCAATGCCGCAGGGCTGGACGCGTTCTGTGTGCAGCATTTCGGCCGCGCGGTACCGCATCTGGACGCGGCCGCAATGCCGGTGCCGATGGACGTCGCGCTGCAAAATACGCGCGACGCCATCGAGGCTATCTCCCGCCGCACGCCATCGGATCTGGCGCTGCCTGCCCTGTTCATTCTCGACAGCCAGCTCAAGGTGCCCGGCGCGCCTCCCCTGCAGAAAACCAAGAGCGACGGCGGAGACTGCGGTACTGCATGCGGCTCCGCGTGCGGCTCGGACGGCAGCGCCTCGGACGACAGCGGCTCGGATGCCGGCGGCGACAGCAGCTGCGGCGGAGACGGCGGCAGTTGCGGCGGCGGCGGGGACTAAGGCGCAGGTCAAAAACCAGGGTCAGGTCGCCCAATGCACCAAAGTTTCCGTCTTTCAGTTGCGCAGCCGCCACCCGGCCAGGACGGCCAAGGCGTATAAGGCGAGGAACGGAACGCCGAGCAGCGCAAACCCAAAGGTGACGACAACGACGGGCAGCCAGAGCGTCAGCGCAGCCAGGAAGGCACAGGTGGCCAGTTGGGCGCGCCGATCGGCGAACCAGGGAAGTCGGCTGGCCGCCGCGCCGATGATCAGGCCGCCCAGCATCAACGCGGCGAATCGCCAGACGGCCCCGGTTTCAAGCCAGAACAGGCAAAACCAAGCCGTGGCCAAGCTGACTGAATAGCCGACAACCGCGGCTGCAAAGGTGTGCGCCAGCCGCAAGGGAGTCAGGCCGGGCCTGTCGCGATGGGGCGGCCGCCGTCGGCGCACCATTCGCTCCACGAGCCGGGATAGAGCAGGGCGCCTGGCAGGCCCGCCACTTCCAGCGCGAGCAGGTTGTGGCAGGCGGTGACGCCGGAGCCGCATTGCATGATGGTTTTCGTCGGATCGTCGACGATGGGGGAGAACTCGGCGCGCAGCTCCTCCGGGCGCTTGAAGCGGCCGTCCGAAGCGAGGTTGTCCTTGAAGAAGCGGTTGCGCGCGCCCGGAATGTGGCCGCCGACCGGGTCGATGGTCTCGTTCTCGCCGCGGAAGCGGTCGGCCGCGCGCGCGTCGACCACCAGCTTTTCGCGGCTCTCCAGGTTGGCCAGGACGTCGCTCACGTTGACCGTGCCGACCAGCGAAGGCTGCGCCTCGATGTTGCCGATCTGGCGCTGCGGTTCGGTCGTCTCCATCGCGCCGCCCTGCGCCATCCAGGCGGCCATGCCGCCGTCCAGTACCGCAACCGCTTCGTGCCCGACCCAGCGCAGCATCCACCACAGGCGCGCGGCGAACATGCCGCCGTGCGCGTCGTAGGCGACGACCTGGCTGTCTGCGTTGACGCCGAAACGGCGCAGCGTGTCGATGAAGGCCGCGCGCGAGGGCAGCGGATGGCGGCCGCGGAAGGCGCCGTCCACGCCGCGCTTGTCGCCGGAGAGTTCGGTTTCGATGTCCGCGAACACGGCGCCCTTGATGTGGCCGATGTTGTAGCCGTCGCGCCCCGCGTTCAGGTTGACGAGGTCGTGGCGGCAGTCGATGACCACCCAGTTCGGGTCGTCGATGTGGGAAGCCAGGTCGGCGGCGGAGATCAGGGTCGTGTACATGGTGTCCTTCAGGTTTCGCTTGCGATCGGATCCGTCTTTTCGATGACGGTGCCACGGGACGTCGAGCGGGTATTGTAGAACGTCGCGGCCACGCCCGACGCGAGGATGATGCCGATGCCGAGCCAGACGTGCCAGTCGAAGCGGTCGCTCCACAGCAAGGCGCCGAGCACGCTGGAAAAGATGATGCCGCTGTACTGCAGGTTGGCCACGACCAGCGTCTTGCCGACGCGGTAGGCGCGCGTCATGGCCATCTGCGCCAGGGTGGCGGACACGCCCAGCCCCAGCAGCAGCGCGCCGCCGCGCAGGTCCGGCAGGTGCATAGGCGCCGGATCGAGCACGACCCCGCCCAGCCCGGCCAGCACATTCGTCATGGAGAAGTAGAAGACGACCCGGTATTCCGGCTCGCCCATGTGTCCCAGCTTGCGCACCTGGAGGTATGCCAGGGCCGAGATCATGCCGGACGCGAGCCCCATCAGACCGCCGGCCCACTGCTGCGCCTCGACGGCGGGCCGCAGCACCAGCGTCACGCCGATGAAGCTGAACAGGATGGCCACCACCAGCGGCCATTCGACGTGATTCTTTTCGTGCCACCAGCCGAGGCAGAAGAGATAGACCGCGATCCAGATCGGGCTCATGTAGTTGAGCGTGACCGCCGTGGCCAGCGGCAGGCGCGCGATGGCGACGAACCACAGCCACAGGGAGAGCACGCCGACCACGCCGCGCCACAGGTGTTCGCGCCACAGGCGGGTGCGGAAACTGCCGCCCTGGTGCAGCACGGCGGCGTACAGCATGACCATGCCGATCACGCCGCGCGAGAGGACGATTTCAGCCGTCGAGAAGCTGCCGGACGCGAGCTTCACGCATGCGCTCATCAGCGCAAACAGGAAGGTCGCGACCAGCATCCACAGCGACGACATCAGCGGCTCACACCTCGATCTGGCTGCGGTACCACTCGTGGAAGTGCTGCATGCCGTCTTCCATCGGCGACTGGTAAGGACCGGCGTCGTTCTCGCCGCGCGCCAGCAGGGCGCGGCGGCCGGCGTCCATGCGCAGGGCGATCTCGTCGTCCTCGATCACGGTCTCCATGTAGGCCGCACGTTCGGCCGCGATGAAGTCGCGCTCGAACAGCACGATCTCCTCGGGGTAGTAGAACTCGATGACGTTCTTCGTCTTCTGCGGGCCTTCCGGCACCAGGGTCGAAACCACCAGCACGTGCGGATACCACTCCACCATGATGTTCGGGTAGAGGGTCAGCCAGATCGCGCCCTTGGTCGGCGGCACCCCATTGGTGAACTTGAGGACCTGTTCGTGCCAGCGCTTGTAGATGTCCGAGCCCGGACGCACCAGGCCGCGGTTCACCCCCACCGTCTGCACGCTGTAGTCCGCGCCGAATTCCCAGCGCAGGTCGTCGCAGGAGACGAAGCCGCCCAGGCCCGGGTGGAAGGGCTCGACGTGGTAGTCCTCCAGGTAGACCTCGATGAAGGTCTTCCAGTTGTAGTTGCACTCGTTGACCTCGGCGTGGTCGAACATGTAGCCCGAAAAATCGAGCTGGGTCGCCACCGACAGCTGCTTGAGGCGGTCCGCCACGTCGTAGCCGTTCTGCTCGAACAGCAAGCCGTTCCAGCTTTGCAGCCGGGTCTTGGGCAGGTTCAGGCAGGGCGTGTCCGGGAAGTGCGGCGCGCCGATCAGTTCACCCTTGAGGTCATAGGTCCAGCGGTGCAGCGGGCAGACGATCGTGTTGGCGTTGCCGCGCCCATTGAACATGATGGCCTGGCGGTGGCGGCAGACGTTGGACAGGATCTCGACACCGTTCTGGTTCCGCACCAGCATGCGTCCCTCGTTCTCAGCAAGCATGGTGGCGTAGTCGCCCACCTCCGGAACCATGAGTTCGTGGCCCACATAGCGCGGACCATGCTGAAAGAGCACCTTGAGTTCGCGCTGGAACAGCGCTTCGTCAAAATAGACGCCTACCGGAAGCTGAGCACGCGAGCGCGCCAGCTTGGCGTGGGTAGCCAAATCGGACATCCCAACCCCCCTTTAACAAGTCTTCAACCCAAAGAAGAGAAAGAATCCTTAGACCAGTATTCGGTTGTGGAAATACGGTATTTCGGACAGAACCGTCAATTATACCGCCAAATGGGGGCCTTCGCCCAAGAATCAATCAGGCAAACGCAGATAATTCTTGTCAATATAGCATCGCGTTCCGGTCCCGGGCGCGCGGATGCGATAAAATTACGGTTTGATCCTTACACCACGTCTTTATGGCGACTCCTGCATCGTTCGAAGAGGCCATGGCCGAACTGGCCCAACTGGTCAGCCAAATGGAATCCGGCCAGCTGCCGCTGGAAGCATCCCTCGCCGCCTACAAGCGCGGCGCCGAGCTGCTGCAATACTGCCGCCAGCAACTTGCCGATGCCGAACAGCAGGTGAAGATTCTGGAA
>DASRUW010000556.1:0-8514 GCA_035655255.1 Telluria sp.
ATCCGTCTGCGCCAGCTCCACGTAGTAGGCCGCTTCCATTTGCTGGGTGGCGGCGAACTCGAGGCGGAACACGTCGGCGGTCAGGCGCTGGTCGAAGCCGGGGCGGTTCATCAGGCGGCTCAGCAGGTTGCTCCAGACGTCCTCGGTCGGATAGTAAGTGGCGATCTTCTCGAGCGCGTACTGGGTCGTCGCGTTGTCCTTGACCTGGCCGGCGGCGCTGGCAAGCAGGCGCAAGTCTTCCTGGGTCGGCGCCTTGCCCGCCTTCTCGGCGTCGTCGACGACGGCCTTCAGGTCAGGCAGGGCCTTGGCGTAATCCTTGTTCAGGTAGTAGGAGCGGGTCAGCATGCCACGCGCGGCCGGATGGGGCGTCGCGGTGGTCTTCAGGTACTCCTGCAGCCGGTCGATCGCCTTGGTGTACTCGCGGGCGTTGTAGTAGCGCTCGGCCAGGGCCAGCTTGAAGTTGGACGCCTCCTCCGGCGGCACGCGGTCGGACTTCAGCACATCTTCCAGTGCCTTGACCGTGGCGGCATCGTCACCCGACGCCGACGCGAGCGACAGGCGCATGCGCTGGATCACGTAGGTTTCGTACGGGGTCTTGTCCGGGAATGCATCGGCCTTGGCCAGGAGATCCTTGACCTGGTCGAACTTCTTCTCCGTCAGCAGCGGCTGGATCACTTTCGGATCGAGCAGCTTGTACAGGTCGGCGCGGACGGTGTCTGGCTTCTTCTCGGCGGCGGCGGCGTCAGGCTTGGCCTGGGCGTGCGCGGCCGGCAGCAGGGCCGGGGTAGCGGTCAGGCCGATGGCGGCCAGCAGCAGACCAAGACGGGCGAGGCGAAATTGCGACATGAATCTTCCTTCTTGAATGGGTTTAGCACGGTCCGGCGCAACATGCAAAACAAGCAACGCCGGGTCGCCGGAATTCCGGACAAAGCGCATATTGTCACACAAACCTGGGCTGGCCTGCGTTATTTTGTGTCCATTTGTACGCCCGCCCGGTCCCGCCGCGCATGGCGCACATGCCATAATCGATGCCATGATTTCCGTCCCCGAATGGCGCGCGCCGGACCTTGCCACTTTCGAGCGCGAAGTGCTGCCGCACGACGGCCCGGCGGTGCTGCGCGGGGTCGTTCGCCACTGGCCGGCGGTGCAGGCCGGCCGCGCCGGACCGGAAGCCGTCGCCGCGTACATCGCCCGCCACGACAGCGGCGCGCTGGTCGATGCGATCCTGATGCCGCCCGAGGCGCGTGGCCGCGTGTTCTACACGTCCGACATGCAGGGCTTTAACTTCCTGCGCAACCGCGTCACGGTCGGCTCCGTGATCGAGCAGGTGGCGCGCTATTCGCATTTCGCCAACGCGCCTTCCGTCGCGGTGCAAAGCGCCTTGATGCGCGAGTGCGTGCCGGGCATGCTCGCTGCGCACCGCTTGCCGTTGCTGGATGCTTCGGTCGAACCGCGCATCTGGATCGGCAATCGCGTGATCACCCCGGCCCATTTCGACCAGTCGCACAACATCGCCTGTGTGGTGAGCGGGCGGCGCCGTTTCACGCTGTTCCCGCCGGAGCAGCTGGACAACCTGTATATCGGGCCGCTCGATTTCGCGCCCACGCCGACACCGATCAGTCTGGTCGACTTTCATGCGCCCGACTTCGAACGCTTCCCGAAATTCCGCGCCGCGCTTGAGACGGCGCGAGTGGTGGACCTGGAGCCGGGCGACGCGCTCTACATCCCGACCTTGTGGTGGCACCACGTCGAGTCGCTCGGCGTGTTCAACGTCCTTGTCAACTACTGGTGGCGGACGCCCGATCATCCCGGTTCGCGCTCATTGGAATCAGTTGTGACAGCACTGCGACAGGGATCGCGCTGAGCAGCACCCAAATGAAGAACTTCTGGTAGCCGAGCGCCGCCTGGATGTCGCCGCTGATCCAGCGGAACAGGACCTGCCCCAGCTGCATGACTCCGGTGGCGAAAGCGTAGTGCGCGGTCTGGAAGCGGCCCGGCGCCACTACCTGCATCATGTACAGGATCAGGCCGACGAAGCCGAAGCCGTAGCCGAACATCTCGGCCGACAGCGCGGCGCCGATCATGAGCATGTCGTCCGGCCGGAAGGTCGAGAGATACCAGAACGCGAAGTTGGGCAGGTTCACCGCGAGGATCAGCAGCAGGATCGCGCGCTTGAGGCCCAGCCAGGACGCGAAGTAGCCGCCGCCGATGCTGCCGGCGATGAAGGCGATGGTGCCGGCCGTCCCGTACAGCGTGCCGACCTGGCCCGTGGTCAGGCCCAGGCCGCCCGCCGCCACGGTATCGCGCAGGAACAGCGGGCCGATGGTCTGCACCTGCGCCTCGCCCGCGCGGAACAGGATGATGAACAGGACCGACACCCAGATGCCGGGCTTGCGGAAGAAGTCCGCGATCACTTCCTTGAGCGTGCCGGCGATGGCGCTGGCCGAAGCCTGCGTGACCGCATTGGGCGCCTGCGGCAGCGCGCTGCCGTTGTACAGGCCGAGCGCCGCCATCATCGCTGCGTACAGGCAGAACACGATGGTCCACGCGGCGACCGGGCCGAGCGTGCGTTCGAAATGGTCGGCCAGGAGCAGCATGCCGCCGGCCGAAATGAACCGGCCGGCGTTGAAGAAGGTGCCGGTCCATCCCGCGTACTGCGCCTGCTGCTTGGCCGTGAGCGACGCGATATACAGGCCGTCGCAGGCGATGTCGTGGGTGGCGGAGGCGAAGGCGGCCAGCGTGAGCAGGGCGATGACGGCGCCCAGCCAGACCGGCAGGTGCAGCGCCAGCGCGACCAGGCCGAGGAACAGAGCGCCGAGCAGCTGGAATCCGACCACCACCTTCTTCTTGCTGCTCGCCAGCTCCAGGAAGGGACTCCACAAGGGCTTGAAGATCCACGCGGCGCCGAGGAATGCGGTCCAGTGCGAGATCTCCGTATTCGACAGGCCCAGGCTCTTGAACATCTGCATGGCGACCGTCGCGACCGCGAAGTAGGGCAGGCCCTGGGCCAGGTACAGCGTCGGCACCCAGACCGATGGGCTGCGGGTGGAGGACGGAGCGCACATGGCGGTCGCGGTGGAGGTCATGGCGGGCCTTTCGGATCAGAAGCCGGGGACGGGGCAGCGGCCGGCGGCCTCGATCTCGCCCGCCAGCCAGGCGTTGACCGCTTCCAGCGCGGGCGGCGCGAAGCCGTAGGTCATGAGGGCCGGAGCGGCGATGTCGAGCGCCTGGTAGGGGTTCCAGAGAGCCAGATGCAGGTCGGGCTTCCATGTCGTCCGCGCATGCGGGCCGTAGCGCAGGCGCGACGTGGAGGCCAGCACGGTGAAGCGGCCGTCCCGGGGGAGCGCGTTCCAGTCGAAGCTTTCGGCGTCGGCGAAGGTGACGAGGTCGACGTCGAACAGCTTGCCCAGCGACGCGGCGATAGCGGCCGCGGAGACGCCGGCTTCGGACACGCCGTCGCTCACCACGTCCTGGCGCGCGACGAGGCGCAGCCTGGCGCCGGGCGCGGGCCGCTGCGGCGTGCCGAGCGCGGTGAGGGCGCGGCGCCAGCCTTCGGCCATGATGGCGCGGTCGGCCGCGTCGGACGTGTACGGATGCGCGCTGCACGGATAGCGGGTGGCGAGCGCGCGCAGGCGGGCAAGGCGCGCGTCCACGTCGGACGCCGTCAGCGTGCCGTCGGCGATGGCGGCGGCGATGGCGGCCAGCGTCTCTTCCTGCGTCTCCGGCGTGCCGAGCGCCATCACCATGTCGGCGCCGGCCTTCAGCGCGCGCACGGCGGCATTGCCGACGCCGTAGCGCCCGGCGATGGCGCGCATGTCCATGCCGTCGGTGATCACGACGCCGCGGTAGTCCCATTCGCGGCGCAGGATGCCGTCCAGGATCGCGGGCGACATCGTGGCCGGACTGTCCGCGTCGATCGACGGGTAGACGATGTGCGCGGTCATGACAGCCGGCGCGAGCGGCGCGGCGCGGCGGAAGGGGGCGAATTCGAAACGTTCCAGTTCCGCGCGCGGCTTGTCCACGGTCGGAAGGTCGCGGTGCGAATCGACGCTGGTGTCGCCGTGGCCGGGGAAGTGCTTGACGCAGCAGGCCACGCCCTCGGCTTCGCTGCCGGCCATCCAGGCCAGCGCCAGGTCCGCCGCGCGCTGCGGATCGGCGCCGAAGGAGCGCTCCGCGATCACGGGATTGTGCGGATTGTTGTTCAGGTCCAGCACCGGCGCGAAGTTCCAGTTGAAGCCCAAAGCCTTGACGGCGCGGGCGACGGCGGCGCCGGTGCGGCGGGCCAGATCGGCGTCGTCGGCGGCGCCCAGGCCCATCGCCGCAGGCGGCGCCGGCACCCAGGTCGAACGCACGACGGCGCCGCCTTCCTGGTCGATGGCGATCAGGGCTTCCGGCCCCAGCGCGGCGCGCAGATCGGTAGTCAGGCGCGTGAGCTGCTCCGTGTCGTGCATGTTCTGGCGGAACAGGCACACGGCGCGGATGCCGTTGGCGCGGATGAAGTCCGCGGTCGCGGCATCGAGCTCGGTGCCGGGGAACCGGATCATGATCAACTGTCCGGCGAGGGTGCGGGGATTGTGGGTCACGTCAGTTCGTCTTGGTCACTTTGCTCAGGTGGCGCGGACGGTCCGGATCCATGCCGCGTGCCTCGGCCAGTTGCGCGGCCATGATGTAGAAGGCCTGGATCGCCGTGACCGGGTCGAGGTCTGGCGTCGCGGCCACCGGCAGGGTGAGGTCGCGGCCGGCCACGTCGGACGGCGCGGCCAGCAGCACGCGCGCGCCGCGCTGGCGCATCTCGGACGCCAGCTGCAGCAGGCTGGCCTGGGCCGGACCGCGCGTGGCGAAGATCAGGAGCGGATAGCCCTCCTCGATCAGCGCCATCGGTCCGTGCTTGATCTCGGCGCCGGAAAAGGCTTCCGCTTGCAGGGCCGAGGTTTCCTTGAACTTGAGGCCGGCTTCGAGCGCGACCGGAAAGCTGATGCCGCGTCCGACCACCATGATGTTGCGGGCCGGGGCCAGCACCTCGAGCGCCGGGCTCCAGTCGATGGCGCTGGCGGCGGCCAGCGCGTCGGGCAGGGCGGCCAGGCCGTCCAGCAGCTCCGGATCGTTCTGCCAGTGCGCGACCAGGCGCGCGCCGGCGACCAGGCTGGTAATGAAGCTCTTGGTGGCGGCGACGCTCTGTTCCTTGCCCGCGTGGAGCGGCATGCACCATTCGGCGGCTTGCGCCAGCGGCGAGGCCGTGTCGTTGACGAGGGCGACGGTGGTGGCGCCGCCGTCGCGGAAGTAGCGGATCGGTTCCACCACGTCCGGGCTCTGGCCGGACTGGGAGATGGCGATCGACAGCGTGTCGCGCGTCGTCAGGGGCGACTTGTACAGCGTGACCAGGGACATCGGCAGCGAGGCGACGATGCGGCCCATGCGCGCCATGATCAGGTAGGCGCAGTAGCCGGCCGCGTGGTCGGAGCTGCCGCGTGCGATCGTCAGCGCGGTATTGAAGCTGGTGGACCTCAAGGTACGCCCCAGGTCGGCGTAGCGTTCCGCGTCCTGCGCCAACTGCAGCGCGACGCAGTCCGCGGCGGACTTGGCTTCCTTAAGCATCATTGAGGTCACAAGCTTCTCCTTCCACATAAACGGCTTTGATATTGAGATGGCGGTCGAGGACCACGAGGTCGGCATGGCAGCCCGGCGCCAGGCGCCCGCGTTCATGCTCGCCGAGGAAATCGGCCGCGTAGGTCGAGACCCGGCGCGAGGCGTCGGCCAGGTCCAGGCCCAGGCCGACCAGGTTACGCAGCGCCTGGTCCATGGTCAGGGTGCTGCCGGCCAGGGTGCCGTCCGGCAGGCGCACGCCGCCCATGCACTTCTGGACGCGGTGGCGGCCCAGCATGTAGTCGCCGTCGGGCATGCCCGTGGCGGCGGTCGAATCGGTCACGCAGTACAGGTGCGGAATGGCGCGCAGCGCGGCGCGGATGGCGCCCGGGTGCACGTGCAGCAGGTCCGGAATCAGCTCCGCGTATTCCGCGTGGGCCAGCGCTGCGCCCACCATGCCCGGCTCGCGGTGGTGCAGGCCGCTCATGGCGTTGAACAGGTGGGTGAAGCCGGTTGCGCCGTTCTGCAGCGCGGCCAGGCCTTCCTCGTAGGAGCCGAGCGTGTGGCCGATCTGCACGCGGATGCCGGCCTCCGCCAGTTCCTTCACCAGGCGCAGATGGCCCGGCACCTCGGGCGCCACGGTGATGAGGCGCATGGGGGCATAGGTTTCGAGCTGGCGCACCTCGGCCAGCGTGGCGGCGCGCGCGTAGTTCGGCTGGGCGCCGAGTTTGCCGGCGTTAATATAGGGCCCTTCCAGGTGCACGCCGAGGATGCGCGCCTCGCCCTTGCGGCGCGCGCCGCTGGCGGCGCCGATGGCCTTGAGCGCCTCCACGATCTCGTGCGGCGGGGCGGTCATGGTCGTGGCCAGCATGCTGGTCGTGCCGTGGCGCGCGTGGCGGGCCGCGACGATATGCGGGGCGTCGCCCGCTTCCATGATGTCCTTGCCCCCGCCGCCGTGCACGTGCAGGTCGATGAAGCCGGGGAGGATGTAGTCGTCCCGGTTGGCCGAGGGATCGGCCGCGCTGCCGGTAATGGCGCCGATGCGCGCGTCGAAACTCAGCTCGCCGTGCACCCAGCCGTCCGGCGTGAGGATATTGCCTTTCAATGCATCGTTCATCGACGCGACTCCGCTACGAATTCATAGTAATCACTGCGGCAGTACGAGTGGGTCAGTTCCACCGCCGCGCCGCTGTCCAGGTAACTTACTCGGGTGATGTGCAGCATGGCCGCGCCCTGCGGCACGCCGGCCAGGCGCGCCTGGTCCACGTTGGCGTTGACGGCGCGGATGTGCTGCAGCGCGCGCATCGGCACCACGCCGTGCGCTTCCAGATAGCCGTACAGGGAATCGGTCACCCCGTCCGGGTCCGGCATGTATTGGGCCGGGATGGTGCTGGTCTCGATCGCCATCACCACGTTGTCCGCGGTACGCAGGCGCTTGAGGCGCACCACCGGCATGTTGGGGGAGAGCCCGAGCGAGAGCAGCTCCAGCGGCGCGGCGATGCCGAACTCGCGTTCCAGCCAGTGCGAGCCGGGCGTGAAGCCGCGCTGGGTCAGTTCCTCCGAAAAGCTGGTCAGGCGCGACAAGGGCTGCTCCAGCTTGGGCGTGATATAGGTGCCCGAGCCGCGCCGGCGCGTCAGCAGGCCGCGCTCGCACAGCATGTCGATGGCCTTGCGCGCGGTGACGCGCGAGATGCTCAGCATGTCGGACAGCATGCGTTCGGACGGCAGCGCCTCGTTGGCGCGCCAGTCGCCGCTGGCGATGCCGGCCGAAAGCTTGTTCGCCAGTTGCATGTAGAGCGGCGTGACGCTGGCGGTATCCGGCTTGAAGTCATTGAGCTGCGCGATCACGGTCGTCACTCCTTGGCGGCGCACAGGTGCTGTTCGATCATGCGCAGCGCGCCGAAGGCCGCGTCGCCCCGCGGGCGCAGGCAGCGCGCGCGCAGCGCCTCCGGCAGGTAAGGGCGCATCGGTTCGGCCAGCCCGCCGCACAGGGCCAGGGGCAGGACGCCGTCCGGGTCGAGCGCGTCCGCCATGCGCGCGACCTGCTCGCCGGCGTCGGTCAGGAAGCCGCGCGCCATGGGCGAGCTGGTGGCATGCTGCAGGACCAGCGGGGCGAGGGTGGCGAACACGGTCTGGCTGGCCTTGCCCAGCCAAGCCTGCATGGCTTCGCGGGTGCCACCCATGGCGTCGATCACGGCCGCGCTGAACGGCGACATCGGCAGGCGGCCGTCGCAGACCTGCTGCGCGTGGTTGGCGGCCATCAGCCCGAGCCAGGCGCCGCTGGCCTCGTCGCCGGAAGGGAAGCCCCAGCCGCCCACTTCGCGCTGCGAGCCGTCGGGGAGCAGGGCTTCGCCGACGCTGCCGGTGCCCAGGGCGACGATGCAGCCGGGCGCGCCGGCGTGGGCGCCGAGCAGGGTGGTGTAGGCGTCGGTGGCGACGCGCAGCGCGGCGTAGCCGGGATTGGCCGCGGCGAATTGCGCGGCCCATTCCGGGTTGTGCACGCCGGCCAGTCCGGCTCCGAGCGCGAGCGCGCGGTATGGCGGCCGCGCGAGCCCCGCCTCGGCGAAGGCCTGCGTGACCGAGCCGTCGATATTGGTCCAGGCGTTGGCGATCCCGTGACCGAGGCCGGAAGGGCCGCCGCTGCCTTGGGCAAGTTCGGCGCCGTCGGCGCGCGCCAGGCGCACCCGGGTGCCGGTTCCGCCGCCGTCTACGCCGATGAGAAATTCGATCATGGGATGAGGTTCTGATACCAGTGACGAGGCCACTATATGGATACCACACCACCTTGTCAACAGGTATTTAAGTGGTATTGTCCAGTGTGACGAAACTGGTATCGAATCTCAGGCCATGTTGTTGAATTTAAAGGAGATTGTAACGCGCGGAAATGGTATGCTCCGCGCGCTGGTTTGCTCAGGGATTGGCCGGGTGGGC
>DASRUW010000557.1:0-3041 GCA_035655255.1 Telluria sp.
TCTACGCGGCCCTGGCCGATGCGCCGGACGCGCCGCTGGCCCAGCCGCCGCGCCCGCGCATGCGGGTGGACGAGGAGGCGCGGCGCGGCGCCTGCGCCAAGGCCGGCATCGACGCGTCGCGACCCTACGTCGTGTTCGCGCCTGGCGCGGAGTTCGGCTCCGCCAAGCGTTGGCCGGCCCGCCATTTCGCGGCACTTGCGGCCAGCCTGCGCGCAGGCGACCCGGACCTGCACGTCGCGATGCTCGGTTCGCCCAAGGACCGCGCGGCGGGCGAAGAGGTGCTGGCCCTGGCCGGCCCCGAACGCCTCCTGAACCTGGCGGGCACGACCCGCCTGGACGAGGCGATCGCCCTGATCGCGGGCGCGGCCGCCGTCGTGGCCAACGACTCCGGTCTGCTGCATGTGGCGTCCGCACTGAACCGCCCGGTGATCGCGCTGTACGGCCCGACCGATCCCGATCACGCGCCCCCGTTTTCCGACCAGGCCCGTTCGATCTCGCTGCGCCTGGACTGCTCGCCCTGCCGCCAGCGCGAGTGTCCGCTCGGCCACCACAACTGCATGAACCAGCTCGATCCGGCGCTGGTGCTGTCCGCGCTGGACGAAATCTCAGCCGTCGTTCCCGGTGGCGGTCATGGATTCCCGCCTGCGCGGGAATGACCGGATTACATTACCCGGCCGTGGCTAAAATTGTATACTTGCTCGAATGAGCACAATCATCCCCATCGCGCCGGCCGGCAGCACCCGCCAGCGCAAGCGTGAGGCGCCGAAAGGCCGCTGCGTCGAGCCGCAAGCACTGGCTGAGGTGCGGGATCTTCTCGGCGCCGCGCGGCGCCGGCGCGACCTGCTGATCGAACACCTGCACGCGATCCAGGACCGCTACGGACGTCTGAGCACGGCCCATCTGGCGGCGCTGGCCAGCGAGATGCGCCTGCCGCAGGCGGAGGTCTACGAGGTCGCGAGCTTCTATCATCACTTCGACGTCGTGCGCGAGGGCGAGGCCGGACCACCCGCGCTGACCGTGCGCGTGTGCGAGAGCCTGGCGTGCAGCATGGCCGGCGGAGAGGAGCTGGCCGAGCGCCTGCCGGCCTTGCTCGGCGCGGACGTGCGGGTGCAGCGCGTGCCCTGCGTGGGACGCTGCGAGCAGGCGCCGGTCGCCGTGGTCGGCCAGCATCCGGTGCCGGCAGCGACCGAGGACAAGGTGCGCGACCTGGTCGCCGCGGGCGCGACGCAGCACGAACCGGAACCCTACATCGGTTACGACGCCTACGTCGAGGGCGGCGGCTACGCGCTGCTGCGCGAATGCATGGCCGGCGGCCGCGATCCGGAACAGGTGATCGCCGCGCTCGAACACTCCGGCCTGCGCGGCCTGGGCGGGGCGGGATTCCCGGCCGGGCGCAAGTGGCGCATCGTGCGCGCGGAAACCGGTCCCCGCCTCATGGCGATCAACATCGACGAGGGCGAACCCGGCACCTTCAAGGATCGCCACTACCTGGAACGCGACCCCCACCGCTTCCTCGAAGGCGCGCTGATCGCGGCCTGGGCGGTCGGCATCGAGGCCGTCTACATCTACCTGCGCGACGAATACCACGGCTGCCGCGCCATCCTGGAACGCGAGCTGGCGGCCCTGCGCGCGGCCCCGCCGGCGCCGCTGCCGGACCTGCACCTGCGCCGCGGCGCGGGCGCCTACATCTGCGGCGAGGAGTCGGCGATGATCGAATCGATCGAGGGCAAGCGCGGCATGCCGCGCCTGCGTCCGCCGTTCGTGGCCCAGGTCGGCCTGTTCGGCCGGCCCACGCTGGAGCACAATTTCGAGACCCTGCACTGGGTGCGCGACATCGTCCAAAACGGACCGGATTGGTTCGCCCAGCACGGACGCCATGGGCGCCACGGCCTGCGTTCGTTCTCCGTTTCCGGCCGCGTGCGTGAGCCGGGCGTCAAGCTGGCGCCCGCCGGCATCACGGTGCGCGAGCTGATCGACGAATACTGCGGAGGCATGCTGGAAGGGCATACGTTCTACGCCTATCTGCCGGGCGGCGCATCCGGCGGCATTCTCCCCGCGGCGCTGGGCGACGTGCCGCTCGACTTCGATACCCTGCAGCCCTACGGCTGCTTCATCGGTTCGGCCGCCGTGGTGGTGCTGTCCGAGCGCGACCGCGCCGTCGATGCCGCGCGCAACACGATGCGCTTTTTCCGGCATGAGTCCTGCGGCCAGTGCACGCCGTGCCGCGTCGGCACCGCCAAGGCCGCGCAGCTGATCGACGGCCCGCGCTGGGACACCGTCCTGCTGGGCGAACTGTCGCAGGTGATGCGCGACGCCTCCATCTGTGGCCTGGGCCAGGCGGCGCCGAACCCGGTCGATTGCGTGATCAAGTACTTCCCGGATGAACTGGCATGAGCACCGTCACCTTTGAACTGAACGGCCGCAGCGTCACGGCGGAGGAGGGCGAGAACCTGCTGGAGGCGGCCGCCCGCGCCGGCGTAGGCATTCCGCACCTGTGCTTCAAGCCCGGCTTCTCGGAAGTGGGCAACTGCCGCGCCTGCATGGTGGAGATCGACGGCGAGCGCGTGCTCGCGCCGTCCTGCTGCCGGCGCCCGGCCGAAGGCATGAAGGTCAGGAGCGACAGCCCGCGCGCCCTGGCCGCGCAGCGGATGGTGCTGGAACTGCTCCAGTCCGACCTGCCCGAGCGCGGCTACACGCGCCACAACGAAGTGGACGAATGGTCCGCCCGCCTCGGCGTCGGCAAGCCGCGCTTCGCGCCGCGCGCCCAGCCCAAACAGGATCTGTCGCACCCCGCCATCGCCGTCAACCTGGACGCCTGCATCCAGTGCACCCGTTGCGTGCGTGCCTGCCGCGAGGAGCAGGTGAACGGCGTGATCGGCCTGGCCTACCGCGGCGACCACGAAGCCATCGTGTTCGACATGGACGACCCGATGGGCGCTTCCACCTGCGTGGCCTGCGGCGAATGCGTGCAGGCCTGCCCGACCGGCGCGCTTGCGCCCGCGCGCGGCGCGGCGCTGCAGGAACCGGAGCGCCAGGTCGAT
>DASRUW010000558.1:0-5481 GCA_035655255.1 Telluria sp.
GACGTCGGCGTCCCGTTCCTTTGAACGAATGGTTCTTCGTCGAATTTGATGAGAACTTGGTGACGATGCGCGCGAACCCACCGGGTCGTGAAGCGCCATACGCTTCCGATGGCATTTATGGCTCTACTGCTGGCCGCCAACAGCCTGCGATCCGGATGGAATCAACAATTCGTGAAGGGGAGTGAATGATGTCGGTTTCCACGTTGGCATTGGTATTGGGGCTGGCCGCCGCCCCGGCAGAGCATGCACCTTATACCTTCATCGAAGGGAAGCTACCGGCGGACGTGCAGCCGGACGGGAACTCGATCGTATTCGAAGGACCGAAGGAGATGCTGGTGATCGATACCGGCCGCCACCCCGAGCACACCGACAAGATCATCGCGGTGGCCAAGGCACGGAACAAGCCGATCACCGCCATCATCAACACCCATTGGCACCTCGATCATTCGACGGGCAACGCCCGCATTCGCGCCGCCTATCCGGGCGCGAAGCTGTACACCAGCACCGCCGTCGAGGGGGCTCTCAAGGGCTTCCTGATTCGCAACGAAGACAAAGCCAAGGCAAGGCTGGATGACCCGACGCTGCCGGAAGCGCGCAAGGCGGATACCCGCCTGTACCTGAACGCGATCCATGACCCGGCCAACCTGATTCCGGACCAGCCGGTCAAGGGAACGATGTCGATCAAGCTGGGCGAGCGCGAGCTCCAGCTGCACCTGGCAAAGTATGCGGCGACCGAAGGCGATGTCTGGGTGCACGACCCGGCCAGCAAGACCGTGTTCGTCGGCGACCTGGTCGTGGTGCCGCTGCCGTTCTTCGATACGGGCTGTGCGGCAGGCTGGCGTCAGGCGCTCGCGGACATCGACGGGCTGGAGTTCCAGACGCTGGTGCCCGGCCACGGCCTGCCGATGGACCATGCGGCCTTCTCCAGCTACCGCCGCGCGTTCGACGCGTTCACCGCATGTGCGGAAAGCACCCTGCCAACGGCAAGCTGCGTCGCGACCTGGATGCAGGCGGGGGCGGCGTTCGTTGCCATGCATCCGGACCCCAAGGACACCGAATCGGCCTTGACCTACTACGTTGATCAGGTCCTGCGTGTGCCCGCCAGGCGGACGGAATACTGCGGCAAATAGGGGCGCTCGGGTCTGCGGTTGGGTTGTTTGCCGCGTTGCCATTTGCTGCTACAGTGATTGCCGGGTTTCCATTCAATCATTCGCCATCGGGGCCACATGCGTTCAATCTTCCTCGCCGCCGTGCGCATGTACGTCGTGTTTGTTGCGGCTGCGGGCTACCTGTTCGGTCAGGTCTTCTTCGGGCGGTTCACTTTCGTCGCGACGCTGATTGGCGTGTCCGGCGTTTTGGCCGGGGTCCTGCCGCAATCGACAGGGCAAGGCGGGAAGCATCGCTTCGTCAGGGGCTTGACGCTCGCGTCTTGTGCTGCCGGTTTGGTTGGCGTCGGCCTCGACGCCTATCAGTACTACACGACCCTACATGCCCCGGGTAATTCCTACCCCTGGTTCCTTGTCGGACTCTTCGCACTGGGGCTCTGCGCGATCGCCGCGGCGATCACAAGAAAGTGACCATGCCGAAGATCGACATGAAGAGGGAGCTGCGGCACCTCTACCAGCCATCCGCCAAGGAGGTGGTCCAGGTCGACGTTCCGGCGCTTCAATTCCTGATGATCGACGGCGCAGGCGACCCCAACACCTCCGAGGCCTATGCGCAAGCCGTGGAAGCCCTGTTCTCCGTGTCGTACACCGCGAAATTCATGCTCCGGAAAGGGCCGGCGCAAATCGACTACGCCGTGATGCCATTGGAGGGGCTGTGGTGGGCTGACGATCTTTCCGCTTTCGAGTCGAACGACCGCTCGCAGTGGAAGTGGACCATGATGATCATGCAGCCGGCTTTTGTGGAGCCGGAGCGCATTCGTGCCGCAATCGCGGAGGTAAAGAAAAAGAAGGCGCTCCCGGCGCTGGACAAACTGAGGCTGGAGACCTTCACCGAGGGCCGTTGTGCCCAGGTGCTGCATGTTGGTCCATTCAGTGAAGAAGGGCCGACGATCCGGAAGGTCCATGACTTCATCACGGCGCGCACCGCGCTTGCGGGTAAACATCACGAGATTTATCTCAGCGACATACGGCGCGCCGCGCCTGCAAAATGGAAGACAATCATTCGCCAGCCGATGAAATGACATGTACGAGTCGAGACATCAACCGCCCTTAAGCAATGCCAGGTTCGCGCGCCGCCTGGCCAACCACGTTGCCGTCGCCTGCCTGCTGGTGGTGGCTTCCGTCTCCCTCGGCATGTGGGGCTACGTCGCGTTGGAAGACCTGTCCTTGATGGACGCCTTTCTGAACGCCGCCATGCTGCTTGGCGGGATGGGCCCGGTGGATCCGCCTCAGACCCCGGCCGGAAAACTGTTCGCGGGCCTGTTCGCCCTGTACGCCGGGCTGATCTTCATCGTCACGGCAGCGTTGGTGTTCACGCCCTTGCTGCACCGCGTGCTGCATCGCTTTCACTGGACCGACAAGGTCTAGCCCAGCGGCTGTCGTGCCGTTCGGGTATGCTTTCGCTCATGCCCGACACCCTGCAAGTCCGTCCCATCGAACGCGCCGACCTTGGCGCTTGGCGCCCGCTATGGGACGGGTATAACGCTTTTTACGGACGCGCCGGCGCCACGGCGCTTCCCGAAGAGATCACGCACTCTACCTGGGAGCGCTTCTTCAATCCCATCGAACCGGTGTTCGCCCTGGTTGCGGTCCGCGAGGGCGCGGTGGTCGGGATCGCGCACTACCTGTTCCACCGCAGTACCACGAAACTGGCGCCGGTCTGCTACCTGCAAGACCTGTTCACGCAGCCGCAGCAGCGCGGGCGGGGTGTCGGCAAGGCGCTCATCGCCGCCGTCTACGAGCAGGCAAGGCAGGCGGGCGCCGGCCGCGTGTACTGGCAGACCCAGGAATCCAACGCCGCGGGCCGGGCACTGTACGACCAGGTCGCCAGCCACCGCGGCTTCATCGTGTATAGCCACGAGCCTGTGTAGGAAGAGTGTACGGACCGCATGATTGCCGTTAAGATAAGCGGCCATGCACACCCCCACTAATTGCCTCAACTGCGGCGCCGCCGTCTCCAATTCCTATTGCTCCGTCTGCGGACAGGAAACCACGCTGCATGTGCCCAGCGCGGCCGAGTTCATCCACGAATTCATCGGACACTATGTGGCGCTGGAGGGCAAGCTGTGGCGCACGCTGAAGCTGCTGGTGGCCAAGCCGGGCATGCTGACGAAGGAATATCTGGAGGGCCGGCGGGCGCGCTACGTCCTGCCGCTGCGCTTGTTCCTCACCTTCAGCATCCTCTTCTTCGCGGTCCTGAAGTTCGAAGGCACGCCGGTGGCGCAGTTCGACACCAATGAGGCGGCGACCCAATCGCGCCCTGCGGCTGAGGAGTCGGCCGCCTTTGGCCCGGACCGGCAATTCCAGGGCTGGGTCGAGCAGCACCTGCCCAAGGTCGCAACGAAGTGGAAGCAATACGAAGCCGCGCCGCCGGCCGAGCGGCAGCACCTGGCGCGCGCCGCGTTCTTCAGCTACACGCCGTATGCGATGTTCCTGCTGATGCCGGTGTTCGCGCTCTATCTCAAGCTGCTCTACCTGGGCAGCGGCAGGCGCTACGGCGAACACCTGCTGTTCGCCCTGCACACCAACGCCTTCGCCTATCTCCTGATCACGTTGGCGATGCTGCTGCCCAGCGGCCTGCTGACCTTTTTCGCCATCTGCTGGCTGCTGGCCTACCTGCCGCTGGCCATGCAGCGCGTCTACGGCGGCAAGCGCATCGCCACCGTGCTACGCTGGATCGTACTGGCGGTGCTGCACGGCGTGTCCGTGCTGGTGGCGCTGCTGGGCGCCATCGGCGTCGGCGTGCTGGCCTGAGGCTAGGAGTCTGCGCGGCAGAAGACTGGAGGTCAATCAGCGTAATGTGACCGGGACGCGCCGAGCGCATTTCAGCGGCGTTCGCCAAGCACGCGTCGGACTTTTGTTCTCGTTGGCTTAGTAAAGCCGAACGCGAGCGGCCTTTGCCCTGCGCTTGCCGCGCTTTACGTTGCAAACTGCGCCATTCGGCGCAAATTCAAGGCGGCACAAACGAGCTTCCACTCGGCCTTCACTTTCTGAAGTCCGCGCAAGCTAAAAGTACGAAAGCCCAGCACATGCTTGATCCAGGCATTGGGGGCCTCGACGATTGCCTTGCGCCGCCGATAGGCTGCCTTGGCCGACGGCGTTTGCATCTTGGCGCGCATGGACTGCGTATATGGGTTGGCTTTGGCATCGATCCTGGCAAGGTCCTGGCCTTCTCTACCAAGCGCGACATACAAGTCGGTCGGGTGTGACGCCAACTGGGAAAACGTGGCCTCGGCCCGGTAGCCGGCGTCGGCCAAAGTGGTCTTTGGCGTATGTCCGGTCGCCGCCTCGACGGCGGCCAGCATCGGGGCCAGGTTGCCGGCATCGGCCCCACAGTTGCTCAGTTCGGCGGCGACGATGATCTGGGCGTGCGCATCGACAGCCGTTTGACCGTTGTAACACTGGTCAAAGCCGCCACCAGCACGCTTCATGATGCGGCTGTCAGGATCGGTGAAGTTCTCCTGTGCCGACTCTTCCGGGATGCCGAAGTCGCGCTTGTAGCGGTTGCCGTTCTTGTTCTTCGGTTTGCCGTCCTTGTCGCGGGGGATGCGCTCGTCGTCCTCGCTGCGACCTTTAGCACGGTCGGTCTCGCGCTGCCGCGCTTCGAGCCGCTCGCGCGCCGCCTGGATCACCTTCAGCCTGTCCTCGCGCCGTTCGATCTCTGCCGGCACGTCCAGCTCCGGCTCGTTGCGCTCGGCCGCGTCGGCCTGCTGGGCGCGCTCCATCAACTGATCGATCTGTGCCCTGAGCGCCACTTCGGTGTCGAGCATGCGCCCATAGCTCATCGCCTTGTGGCGCGATGCCGACGCCTTGACCTTGGTGCCGTCGATGGCGACCGTTCCCAGCTTGACCATGCCGCATTCGCGCGCCAGTTGCACCACCTGCACAAACAGTCCGCTCAGCTCATTGAGATGTAAGGCGCGAAAATCGCAGATCGTCCGGTGTTTGGGAAAATTACCTGCCGCCAGAACCCGGAACGCCACATCTTCATGCAGCTTGCGCGCGATCTTGCGCGACGAGAAGACGCCGCTCGCGTAGGCATACAACAATATCTTGACCATCATGCCGGGGTGGAACGGCTGGTTCCGCGGGCCACCACCGGCATAGCGGGCGTGAAAAGCCGCCAGGTCGAGCAAGTCGACCGTGTCGCTGATGAAGTATGCAAGATGGCCCTCAGGCAGCCATTCCTCCAACGCAGGCGGTAACAAGAACTGCTGCTGAGGATCGTAGGGAAGATAACTGGTCGTCATCCTCCCTCAACGTTTACCCCGCATCATCCGATGACAGAATGCTCTCTGCCGCGCAGACTCCTAGG
>DASRUW010000559.1:0-8197 GCA_035655255.1 Telluria sp.
ACCTGTCGCGCCTGGCCACGCACGGCCCGGTGCTGCTGCGGCCCGGGCGCATCAGCGCCGCAGCCATCGCCGCCGTCATCGACCGTTTGCCGGCCGCGCCCGACGCCGCCGCGCCGCGCGCGTCGGGCACGCTCGAATCGCACTACGCGCCGCACACGCCGGTGGCCATGCAGCCCACGGCGACCCTGGTGCAGACGCTGGCGCAGCTGCGCGCCAAAGGCAAGCGCGCGGCCCTGATCCATTACAGCGACATCGCCCACGACGGACCGGGCCTGCGCGTGCCGGCCCAGCCGGACGGCTTCGCCCATGCCCTGTACGCGGCCCTGCGTCAGCTGGACCACAGCGCCGCCGCCGTGATCCTGGTCGAGGCGCCGCCCGCCGACGGCCCCTGGCTGGGCGTGAACGACCGCCTGCGCCGCGCCGCGCACGGCTCGACCGGCATCGTCCACGGCCTCCTGAACAGCGAGGCGCCGCGGTGAACGCGAAAGCCGTCGCCGCGCTGCTGGGCCTTGCCGTGCTGGCAGCCTGCGGCGGTGGCGGCGGACCGGCGGGCGGCGGCACCGCTCTCGATGCCGGCAGCGGCGGCCAGGCCGCCGACGACGCGCGCGGCACGCTGACGGCCGCCCCGGCCGCCGTCGCCGTGCACGTCGGCGCCGTTCCGGTCAACCAGATCGCTCCCGATGTCTTCGCGGCCTGGCTCGACGCGCAACAGGCCGGCACGACCTTGATCACCGGGACGCCGGTCTGCGCCGTCAGCGTCAGCCGCATCGTTTACCGGACCGTGGGCGCGCGCGGCGAGGCCACCACCGCCGCTGCCGCCGTCATGGCCCCGTCCGGGGCCGGCTGCGCGGGACCGCGCCCGGTGCTTCTGTATGCCCACGGCACCAGCGTCGCCCGGGACTTCGACATGAGCGCGCTCGACGCCAACCGCGAGGCCCAGCTGGTGGCCGCCATGTTCGCGGCCCAGGGCTATATCGTGGTCGCTCCCAACTACACGGGTTATGCCGGGTCCACGCTGGGCTACCATCCTTATCTCAATGCCGACGCCCAGGCCGACGACATGGTCGACGCCTGGCGCGCCGCCCGCCGCGGATTGGCGCAGATCGGGGTGGCGGCGTCGGACCGCCTGTTCATCGCCGGCTACTCCCAGGGCGGGCACGTCGCGCTCGCCACCCAGCGCGCGCTGCAGCAGCGCTACGCGGGCGAGGCCGCGGTGACCGCGGTGGCGGGCATGTCCGGCCCGTACGCCCTGTTGCAGATGGGAGATGCGATCTTCGCCGGCGCGCCCACGGTGGGAGTAACGGCCTTCCTGCCTTTGCTGACCGGCGGCGCGCAGCGCGGTGGCGCCGGGCTGTATGCGGATGCCGGCGAGATGTACGAAACGCGTTACGCCGCCGGGATCGACCTGCTCCTGCCGGGGCCGCGCAGCGTGTCCGAGCTGGTGGCCGCGGGCCTGCTGCCTGCATCCGCCTTGTTCGGCGCCGATTCGCTGCCGCAGCTGGCCGGACACGCGGAGGGCTTCGGCGCGGATCACCTGGTCACCGAGGCGTATCGCAGCGCCTACCTGGCCGACCTGCAGGCGGCGCCCTGCACGGCCGGCGTGGCGAGCGGCTGCGCGCCGGCGAACGCGCTGCGCCGGTTCATGCGGGCCAACGACTTGCGGACCTTCGTGCCGGCCGCGCCGACGCTGCTGTGCGGCGGCGACGCCGATCCGACCGTGCCGTATGCGAACACCCAGGCCTTCGTCCGCCACGTGGCCGGCGCCGGCGCGGCGGCCGAACTGGTCGAGGTCAATATCGATACCACGCCCAATTTCGGCGACACCTACCGCAACGCCAAGCTGGGCTTCGCGGCCGCCAAGCTGGCCCTGCGCCGTAGCGGCGGCGACGCCGCCGTCGTCACGAACTACCACGCCGGGCTGGTGGCGCCGTTCTGCCTCGGTGTCGCGCGGGATTACTTTCGCGCGAAGCTTTGATCCCGGCGCCGCGGCTCAGGCGGCCGCCACGATCGCGCTCGGCGCGACCGGCTGGGCATACATCAGCGGTTCCAGCGCCTGCCCGATGCGCTGCTTCTGGCTGTCGTCCAGGGTGCCGAACAACACCTGCTGGAAGCGCGGCTGCATGACGCCGGAGACGATGTACTGCCAGCGGTAAGCCTTGAGGAAGGTGTCGGCGATGGCGGAGTTCTGGGCCGGCGTGAATTCCGTGCCCGCGGCCGAAAAGAAGTAGCGGGTGTCCGCCCGCGCCTGGTCGCGCAGCAGGCCGTCGACCGCCACCACCAGTTCGATCAGTTCCGTCACGCCCCGCTCGCGCTCCTCCGGCGCCAGGCGCGCATCGGCGCGCAGGAACTCGAGTTCGTCCAGCACCGCGTGCTGCGATTCCTCCTGCCAGTGCGCGAGGAAGACGTCCTTCCACAGCGGGCACACGTCCTCGTCGCGGTCGATGCTGGCGCGGTAGTGCGCCAGCGTGAACAGTTCGATGTGCAGGGTCAGCGCCAGCACGGCCCAATCGCCTTTGCTCAGCACGAACTGCGCGACCGCGTCGGCTTCGGCCGTCTGGATGTATCCGAGCGGCATGGCGTCCTCCATCCGGTCTTCCAGGCGGCGGAACAGTTCCTGGTGCTTCAGTTCCTCGTCCGCCAGGCGGACCAGGGCTTCCAGCGGAGTCTGGTCGCCGAGCCAGTAGTGCGCGCTCAGGCCGAGGACCTTGGCGGCGATGAAGCGCTCGACCAGTCCGAACAGATAGCAGTAGGTGCGGCCCTGGACCTGGCTGAACAGGCGGACCTGTCCGGCGCTGAGGAAGGGCAGCTCCGTGGCCAGGCTCAGGCCGTGCGGCAGGAAGGTCTTGTCGTAGTCGAACTGGCGGCCGCGGATCACGTCGGCGTCGATGTCCCAGCGGATCCGCTTGGAATTGGCGATGACCTTGGCGTATTGGGCGCTGTCTTGCATGTGAATCTCCTTGATGAATGCTGCGAACGGGAGGTGCAAGTGTCCGCCGCCTGCGCCGGCGCGGCTATCTCCGGGCGGCTCGATTCCTTGTCCAAGGCTCCGGCGGCGGCGTCCTGGCTATTTTTCGGGCCGGGAAGCCGTTACTATTGCCCCATCATGGATGCACTTTCCGAAATCCTGCGGGTGGTCAGTCTCAAGGGCGCGGTGTTCTTCTCCGCCCGCTTCACCGCGCCCTGGCGCTTCGAGTCGCCGTCCGCCGCCACGCTGGCGCGGGCGCTGGGGCCGGGCGCGGGCAATCTGTTCCTGTACCATTTCGTGGCCGAGGGCGAATGCACGGTGCTGGCCGATGGCGTCGAGCCGTTGCGCCTGAAGGCCGGCGACGTGATCCTGCTGCCGCAAGGCGTGCCGCACGTGATGGCGTCGTCCGCGGCGCGCAGCGCACCCACCCCGGTCGACATGCAAGCCATCCTGCGCGACCGGCCGCGCATGCTCGACTACGGCGGCGGAGGCGCGGCCACCCGCTTCGTGTGCGGCTACCTGGCCTACGATCCGCGTCTGCTGCGGCCGATCCTGGACGCGCTGCCGCCCGCGCTGAGCGTCAGCCTGCGCGAAGGCGGCGAGTCGCACTGGCTGGAGCGGTCGATCAGCGCCGCATTGGAGGAGGCGGCCACGCCCAAGCCGGGTGGGGAGGGGGTGCTGGCCAAGCTGTCCGAAGTCATGGTGGTGGAGACCTTGCGCCGCCACATCGGCCAGATTTCGGCCGAGCAGAAAAGCTGGCTGGGCGGGTTGCGCGACGCCACCGTCGGGCGCTGCCTGGCGCTGATGCACGAACAGCCGGCCCACGCGTGGACGGTGGATGCGCTGGCCAGGGGCATCGGCGTGTCGCGCTCCGTGCTGGCCGAGCGCTTCCTGCACTACGTCGGCCAGCCGCCCATGCAGTACCTGAACAAGTGGCGCATGGCGCTCGCCGCCAACTACCTCAGTTCCACCTCCCTCAGCCTGATGCGCATCGCGGCGGAAGTCGGCTACCAGACCGATGCCGCGTTCAATCGCGCCTTCAGGCGGGAATTCGGCGTTCCTCCGGCGACCTGGCGGCGTACGCAAGCGGAGCCTGCTCTTCCAGAAAGCCCGCCAGCAGCGCATTGACCAGCGGGGCGTGCGTCAGCGGCGCCATGTGGCCGGCGCCTTCCAGCCGAAGCTGGCGCGCGTCGCTCCACACTTTGCCCAGCGCGTCGCAGATGCGTTGGGCCGGGACCGTGGTGCGCGCCCCGCGCAGCAGCATGCGCGGCATCCGCAAGGCGGCGAAGTCGCTCAGCACGGCCGGCTCGTGCAGCGTCGCGTGAAAATCCAGGGCGATTTTCGGCAAGCGCGCAACCACGGCCTGGCGGCGGCCGGGCGGCATCATGGCCCAGGTCCCGGGGCCGCTCCAGTAATCGACGAAATGCCGCGCGCCCGCCGCGTAGTGTCCGGTGCGCAGGGCGCCGCGCACGTTGGCGGCGATCCGGCGGATTTCGGCGAGGGCCGTGCGGTCGCGCGCGTCGCCGCCGCGCAGCAGGTGGAAGGCCACGGGTTCGTACAGCGCCAGCGAGCGCACCAGGTGCGGGCGGGTGCGGGCGAAGGCCAGCGCCACCGCGCCGCCGTAGGAGTGCCCGATCAGGTGCGCCGGCTGTCCCAGTTCGCGCACCAGGGCGTCCAGCGGCGCGGTCTCGTGCTGGAGCCGGAAGGGGCCGCGCCCATCCCAGTTGGAACTGTTCCCGTAGCCGAGCAGGTTGAGGGCGACGACCCGGTGGCGTGCGCACAGCTGCTCCGTCAGCGCCAGCCACTGCGCCGACGAACTGGCGGTGCTGTGCAGGAGGACCACGGGCGACCCTGTGCCGCGTGCGAAATATTCGATCCGGCTGCCGTTCGCTTCCAGATAGGCGGGTGTGTGCATGGGATTGCCTTGCGCTGTGCGTGGTTTCGACAGCGCCGAGTATCGCGAGGACGGTGCGGGCCGATATGTCCGCGCGTCCGCCATCCATGACCGGGGCTCCGCGGCGCCGGACGCGGCGGACGCGCAGACAAGCGGCGCCGAGGCAAGGGCAAATCCTGGCGCGCGCGGCTGCCTACACTGGCTGCATCGACAGCAGGAGTCCGCCATGCACAAGCTTCCATCCGTCTTCGCGCCGCTCGCCGCGGCCATCGCCCTCGCCAGCCCCGCCGTCACCGCGTCGGGCGATCTGCCGTCCGTGCTGCCCACGGCGGCCGTCTCCGTGCGTCCCGCCGCGCTGGCATCCTATGAAGGCGTGGTGGAAGCGGTGCGCCAGACCGCGCTGGCGGCGCAGGTCGCGGGCACCGTGGTGCAGGTCCAGGTGCAGGCCGGCGACCGGGTGCGCGCCGGGCAAGTGCTGCTGCGGATCGATGCGCGCGCCGCCAACCAGGATGCCGCCGCGGGCGCGGCCCAGGCGCTGGCCGCGCGCGCCGTGATGCAGGCGGCCACGCGCGAATTCGCGCGCCAGCAGCAGCTGTTCGCGCAGCGTTTCATCAGCCAGGCGGCGCTGGATGCGGCGGAAGCGCGCTTCCGGAGCGCGCAGGCCGAGTCGTCCGCACAGCTGGCGCGCGCCGCGGCGGTCCGCACCCAGTCCGATTTCTACGTCGTGCGCGCGCCCTACGACGGCGTGGTGGCGCAGGTGGCGGTGGTGCTGGGCGACATGGCCATGCCGGGGCGTAATCTCCTGACGATGTACGATCCGCGGTCGATGCGGGTGACGGCGGCCTTGCCGCAGGCGGCCGCCGCCGGCCTGGCCGGCGGCAAGACGGCCGAGGTCGAGCTGCCGGATCTGACGGCGGAGGCGGTCCAGCCCGCGCGCGTCCAGGTGCTGCCGGCCATCGACGCGTCCAGCCATACGTTCGAGGTGCGCCTGGCGCTGCCGTCCCGGCTGGCGGCAGTGCCGGGCATGTTCGCGCGGGTGCGCCTGCCGGCGCCGGACGCCGGCGGCATGCGCCTGTTCGTGCCGGCGCGCGCGCTGGCGCGGCACGCGGAACTGGACGCCGTCTATGTCGTGCCGGCCGGCGGGCATGCCCTGCTGCGCCAGGTCCGGGCCGGCCGCAGCGAAGGCGGGCAGGTGGAGATCCTGAGCGGCGTTGCGGCCGGCGAGCGCGTCGCGCTCGATCCGCAGGCGGCAGCCAAGAGCTGGCGATGACGGCGCAACTGGGCTGGTCCGGCCGGATCGCCGCCTACTTCCAGTCGGCGCAGATCACGCCGCTGCTGGCGCTGGCCGTATTGCTGCTGGGGATGGCGGCCGTCCTGGCCACGCCGCGCGAGGAGGAGCCGCAGATCCAGGTCACCATGGCCGACGTGCTGATCCCCTTCCCGGGCGCCTCGGCGCGCGCGGTCGAACAGACGGTGGCCGCGCCGGCCGAACAGGTGCTGAGCCAGATCGCCGGCGTCGAGCACGTGCTGTCGCTGTCCCAGCCGGGACTGGCGGTGGTGACCGTGCAGTTCAAGGTCGGCGTGCCGCGCACCGAGGCGCTGGTGCGCCTGCACGATGCGGTCAGCGCCAACGCGGACTGGCTGCCGCGCGGGCTGGGCGTGGGCCCGCCACTGATCAAGCCCAAGGGCATCGACGACGTGCCGATCGTCGCGCTGACCCTGTACGCCACCGATACCGCGGTCGATGGCCAGGCGCTCGAACGCGTCGCGCACAGCCTCGAACTGGACTTGAAGCGCGTGCCCGGCACGCGTGAAGTGAGCACCATCGGCGGACCCGGCCGCGCCGTGCTGGTCGAGATCGATCCGGAGCGCATGGCGCGCGCCGGGGTGACGCTGGCGGAATTGCAGCAGGCGCTGTCCGCGGCGAACACGGCCGCGCCGGCCGGCCAGCTGCTGGCCGGCGGCCGCGCGCTCGCCGTCGATGCCGGCAGCTTCCTGCGCGACGCGCGCGACGTGGCCGAGCTGGTGGTCGGCGTGCGCGCGCGCCAGCCGGTGTACCTGCAGGAGGTCGCGCGCGTGCGTGACGGCGCGCCGCCGGCCAGCCACTACGTCTGGCACGGCGTGGCGGGGCCGCATCCGGCCGAATATCCGGCGCTGACGATCCAGATCTCGAAAAAGCCGGGCGCGAACGCGATCGACGTGGCCGAGGGCGTGCGCCGCCGCGTGAACCAGTTGCGCAACACGCTCATTCCCGCGGGCGTGGAAGTGGCCGAGAGCCGCAACTACGGCGTCACCGCCAACGACAAGGCGCGCGCCCTGATGCAAAAGCTCCTGTTCGCCACGGTGTCGGTGGTCGCCCTCGTGTTCCTGACGCTGGGGCGGCGCGAGGCGGCGATCGTCGGCGCCGCCGTGGCGCTGACCTTGGCCGCGACCCTGTTCGCCTCCTGGGCCTGGGGCTTCACGCTGAACCGCGTGTCCCTGTTCGCGCTGATCTTCTCGATCGGGATCCTGGTGGACGACGCCATCGTGGTGGTCGAGAACATCCACCGCCATGCGCAGCGCTTCCCCGAGCGCAGCCTGCGCGAACTGATTCCGGGCGCCGTCGACGAGGTGGGCGGGCCCACGGTGCTGGCCACGCTCACGGTGATCGCGGCCCTGCTGCCGATGGCCTTCCTGACCGGCCTGACCGGTCCCTACATGAGCCCCATCCCGATCAACGCCAGCATGGGAATGCTGCTTTCGCTCGGCATCGCGTTCAGCGTCACGCCCTGGCTCGCGCTGCGCTGGATGCGGCGCGTTCCGCATGCGCCCGGCCCCGGCCGGCATCGCTTCGGCGCCTGGCTGGACCGGATGTTCGCGCGCCTGTTCGCGCCCCTGCTCGACGACCGGACCGGCGCGCGCCGCCGCCGCTGGCTGGGTGCCGCCGTCGCCTTCCTGCTGGCCGGCTCGCTGGCCCTGCCGGCCTGCGGCCTGGTGATCCTCAAGATGCTCCCGTTCGATAACAAGTCCGAATTCCAGGTGGTGGTGGACATGCCCGCGGGAACGCCGGTCGAACGCACCGCGGGCCTGCTGCGCGAACTGGGCGCCTATCTGGCACGCCAGCCGGAGGTGCAGCAATACGACGCCTATGCCGGCCTGGCTGCGCCGATCAACTTCAATGGCCTGATGCGCCACTACTACCTGCGCCGCGGCGGCGACGTCGGCGACCTTCAGGTGAGCCTGCGCGACAAGGACGCGCGCCACGCGCAGAGCCACGCCATCGTCAAGCGCTTGCGCCCCGGCCTGCAGGCGATCGGCCGGCGCTGGGGCGCCAACGTGAAGCTGGTCGAGGTGCCGCC
>DASRUW010000560.1:0-2165 GCA_035655255.1 Telluria sp.
ATCGCCCGATGGCACCCGCGCCAAACGTTACTGGCTGGACCGTCTCGATGCGCTGCCCGATCCGCCGGCCCTGCCACAGCTGCCGGGCGTCGAGCGCCGCTGCCGCTCGCGGCTCCAGCGCCGCCAGGGTACGCTCACCGCCATCCAGTGGGCGGGATTCAAGGAACACGCTTCCCGCCACGGCCTGACGCCGACCAGCGCCGTTGTTTCCGCCTACGCGGAGATTCTGTCCGCCTGGAGCGGTGCCCAGCACTTCATTCTCAGTAACATGGTGACGCGCCGCCTGCCGCTGCACCCGGAGATCGGGGAAATGATCGGCAATTTCGCCTCGCTCTATCCGCTGGAGGTCGACCTGCGCGGTGGTGGCAGTTTCGCCGGGCGCGCCCAGCGCCTGCAACAGCAGATCCTGCGCGACTCCGCGAACCGCGAGTGGGGCGGAATGCAGGTGATGCAGGCCCTGAACCGCCTGAAGGGAGAATTCGGCAGCGTGCCTTGCCCCTTCGTGGTCGGCAGCGGCTTGTTCCTCGATACCTTCCGCAAGGCGGACTACAGCTGTCTGGAGACCGCGCAAACCATTTTCGACCACCAGTTCTGGGAGCTCGACGACGGCAGCTACTACTATGTGTGGGACCTGCTGGAACAGTTCTTCCCGGCCGGGATGATCGATGCGATGTGGCGCGCCTTCGGTGCGCTGCTGGAGCGCCTGGCGTCCGACGCGGCCGTCTGGCAGCGCGAAGTGCTGGATCTGGCGCCCGCGGCGCCTCTGGCGCAGCCGCCGCAGGTGGAACCGCGTCCGCGTACGGACGCATTGCTGCACGCCGCGCTGGCGACAGCGGCCAGGACGGCGCCCCGTAGGAACGTCCTCGTCACGCCGCGCGGGACGATGAGTTATGGTGAGCTGGACCAGCGCAGCGACGCCGTCGCCGCGGCCCTGGGAGGGAAGGTTGGTCCGGATGATCTGGTCGCGCTGGTGATGGACCGCGGCCCCGGCCTGCTTGCCGCCACCCTGGGTATTCTGAAGGCCGGCGCCGCCTATGTTCCCATCGACGCCAAGCTGCCCGCCGAGCGCATCGCCTACATGCTCGAGAACAGCCGCGCGCGCTGCGTCATGACGGACGCGCGCTACCGCGATGCCCTTGCCTGGCCCGCCGGCGTCGAGGTGCTGGACGTGGAGGCGCTGCCACCAGGCGTTCCGGCGCATGCCGGCACCAAGCCGGACGACCTGGCCTATGTGATCTACACCTCCGGTTCGACCGGCAATCCCAAGGGGGTGATGATCGAGCATGCGGCTGCCATGACGACGATCGCCGACATCAATGGCCGCTTTGGCGTCACGCAAGACGACCTGGTGCTAGGCGTGTCCTCGTTCAGCTTCGACCTGTCCGTGTACGACGTGTTCGGCGTGCTCGATGCCGGCGCGACGCTGGTCTATCCCGATCCGGATGCGGCGTTGAACCCGGCGCACTGGCTCGAGCTGATGACGGGGCAAGGCGTCACGGTCTGGAATTCCGCGCCGCCGCTCATGAGCCTCCTGGCCGAGACGGCGCAGCGCCAGGGTGTGGTCCTGCCGGCCCTGCGCCTCGTCATGTTGAGCGGCGACTGGATCCCGGTCGACCTGCCGCGCCAGCTGCGCACGATCGCGCCGAATGCGCGCATCGTCAGCCTGGGCGGCGCGACCGAGGCGGCGATCTGGTCGATCTACTACGACATCGGCGAGATCGACCCGGCCTGGACCAGCATTCCCTACGGCCGCGCCCTGGCGAACCAGGGCTGGCGCGTCCTCGACGCACAGGGCCGCGATTGCCCGGTGTGGACCACGGGCGATCTGTACATCACCGGCGCCGGCCTGGCGCGCGGCTACTGGGCCGACCAGGCCAAGACCTCCGCCAGCTTCCTTGGCGAGGGCGCGGCGCGCCGCTATCGCACCGGCGACCGTGGCCGTGTGCTCCCGGACGGGAACATCGAATTCATGGGGCGCGCCGACACCCAGGTGAAAGTACAGGGCCATCGCATCGAGTTGGGCGAGGTCGAATCCGCCCTGCAGGCGTGTCCGCAGGTGCGCGAGGCCGTGGTGCTGGCTGTGCCAGCCGGCGTGGCGCCGGGGACCAGCGTGCCGCCCAACCATCCGAAGCAGCTGGTCGCCTACGTCGTGGCCGATGAAGCCG
>DASRUW010000561.1:0-9053 GCA_035655255.1 Telluria sp.
CAGGCCGGCCGTGCGCCGGCCGGCACCGGCAAGGACTCGCCCAGCAGCGGAAGGACGCGCCCCGGATCGGCCGTGTCGATGCGGCGCGCCAGCAGGGCCACTGCGGGACGGGCGGGATCGAGCTGCAGCGCCCGCACGCGCAGGAAATCGACACGCGCCGCGCCTGGCGTCGCGGCAATGGCCGCCTGCGCTGCCGGATCGATGGCGCCAGTGTTGCCGGCGCCCGCGGCGCGCAGGTACAGATCCGCTGGCAATACCTGCACCAGCCAGTTGTCGACCGAGAGGCGGAAGCTGGCGACCATGATCGCCATCGCGACCATCAGGCTGAAGCTCGCGAGCACGCCTCCGAGCGCGATCGACGCCTGGCCGCTGGCGTTGGCGAGCCGCGCGAGCGTGAGGGCGGCGACCGGCGGCAGGGCGCGCCGCGCCATGCGCTGTTGCAGGGCGCCGAACAGCGTGGCCGCCAGGCGCGGCATCAGGCCGATACCGCCGATCAGCAGGAGGGCGATCGCCAGGTAGCCGAATACCGGCAGCCCCGCGACTGGCGGAAGAACGCTGAAGAACGCGCCGGCTCCCAGGCAAACCAGACCGGGCCAGGCGCGCGCGAGCCGGCCCAGGGCCGCATCCGCGCTGCCCGCCTTGAGTGCGACGGCCGGCGCCGCGCGTGCCGCGTCCAGCGCGGGCGCGAGACAGCCGAGCAGGGCGACTCCCAGGCCGAGCGTGAAATAGGCCAGCGCCGCCAGCGGTGCGAAGTGGACCTGTGGCCGTACGCCGGGGAAGTAGCCGCCGCCCAGGTCCCCGCCAAAGAAGCGCAGCACCCCGGCGGCGAGCGCGTAGCCTCCGGCGATGCCAAGCGCCGCGCCGATGATCCCGAGCAGCGTCCCTTCGGCCAGGATCTGGCGCACCAGCTGCCCGCGTTCGAGGCCCAGCACGCGCAGCAGCGCGAACTGGCTGCGGCGGCGCACCACGGACAAGGCCTGGGTGGAGAACACGAGGAAGGCGCCAGTGAACAGGGCCACCAGGGCCAATACGGTCAGATTGACGCGGTAGGCCCGGCTCAGGGTGTTGGTGCGGCTGGCTGCGTCGGCGTCGTTGGGCGCGGCCACGTGGAAGCGACCCGCATGGCGGCGGTCCAGGTCCGCCTGCAGGGAAGCGCGGAACGCGTCGCGCCCGACGCCGGGCTGCAGCTTGAGGTCGACCCGGGTGAGCTGGCCGAGGCGGCGGAAGCGCCACTGCGCGCTGGCGATGTCCATGATCGCGATGCGCTGGCCGGGCCGCGCCCCGCGCACCGGGCCGGCAACGCGCAGCAGCACGTCGTCCAGGCCGGCGCGCAGCGTGAGCGTGCCGCCCGCGCGCACGCCGAGCCATTCGGCCGCGGCGGGCGACAGGAAGATGGTGTCGTCGGCCAGCGTGTCCTCCAGCCGGCCTTCGCGCGGTACGCCGGCCAGGTCGGGGGAAACGGCGGCGGCGCGCATGGCATCCGTGCCGAGGACCTGCAAGGGCTCGCGCTTGCCCGGCACGGTGGCCTGCACCACCAGCACGGGGCTGGCCATGGCCACGCCTTCGCGCTGGGCCAGGTCCGGGTACAGCGTTTCGTCGAAGCCCGCTTCCGCGCCGGAGACCTGCAGGTCGGCGCGGCCCGCAATGGTCTGCACGGCGGCGGAGAATTCGTTGAAGGCGGCAGCGTTGATCAGGTGGATCGCAAAGCCCATGGCGACGCCGACGGCGATGGCGAGGATCGCCAGCACGGCGCGCAGCGGATAGGCGCGCCATTCCCCTGCCAGCATCCAGCGCGTCAGGGTCGGCGCGCCGCTCATCTCAGAGGATCTTCCCTGGATTCATGATGCCGAGCGGGTCGAGGGCCTGCTTTACCGCGCGCATGAGGGCGATTTCCACTGGCGATTTATAGCGAAGCAGGTCCTCGCGCTTCAATGCGCCCACCCCGTGTTCGGCGGAGAAGGACCCGCCGTAGCGGTCCACGCTGTCGTGCACCAGCAGGCTGACGGCGGCCTGGTTGGCGAGGAACTGGTCGTGCGCGGTGCCCGCCGGCGGCGCGACGTTGTAGTGCAGGTTGCCGTCGCCGAGATGGCCGAAGCACACCAGCTGGCAGCCGGGGAAGTGCTGTTCCAGCAGGGCGTCGGTCTCGGCGAGGAAGTCCGGAATGCGCGAGACGGGCAGCGAAATGTCATGCTTGAGGTTCTTGCCGTCCGCCGCTTGCGCCAGCGGGATATGCTCGCGCACCTGCCACAGGCCCCGCGCCTGGGCCACGGAGGCGGCCACCGCGACATCGTCCACCATGCCGGTTTCGAGCGCGTCCTGCAGCGCGCCTTCGAGCAGCGCCACGGCGTGCTGTTCCGATTCGCTGCTGGCCACTTCCACCAGCGCGTATTGCGCATGCGTCTCCTTGAACGGCTGCGGCAGCTGCGGGTAGTGGCGCGCCACCAGCCGCAGGCAGAAGTCCGACATGAGCTCGAACCCGGTCAGTCCCGCGCCGCAGCGGTCCTGCAGGTGATTGAGCAGCTGCAGCGCGTGGCGCGGCGACTGTAGCGCGGCCAGCGCCGTGATGGCGGCCTTTGGCTGGGGGAACAGTTTGAGCACCGCGCCCGTGATGATCCCGAGCGTGCCCTCGGCGCCGATGAACAGGTCGCGCAGGTCGTAGCCGGTATTGTCCTTGCGCAGGCCGCGCAGGCTGGACCAGATCTCGCCTTGCGCCGTCACGACTTCCAGGCCCAGGCACAACTCGCGCGCATTCCCGTAACGCAGGACGGCCGTGCCGCCCGCGTTGGTGGACAGGTTGCCGCCGACGGTGCAGCTGCCTTCGGATGCCAGCGAGAGCGGGAACAGGCAATTTGCGGCCGCCGCCGCTTCCTGGGCGTGTTGCAGGAGGCAGCCGGCATCGACGGTCATGGTGCGGTTGGCGGCATCGAGCGCGCGGATGCGCTGCATGCGCGCCAGCGACAGCAGGATGGCGGTGCCGGAAGCATCGGGCACGCTGCCGAGGACCAGGCCCGTCCGCCCGCCCTGGGGGACGATCGGCACCCGATGCTCGGCGCAGGCGCGCACCAGATCCGCCACTTCGTCCGCGTCCGCCGGCCGCACCACGGCGCGCGCTGCGCCGGTGAAGCGTCCGCGCCAGTCCGTCAGGTACGGCGCCATGCCGGCCGCGTCCGCGATCACATGGCCGGTTCCGACGATGGCGCGGCAGCGCTCAAGGAAGGCGTCGCTCATTTTGCGTTGTTGACCCGCTCGATCAATTCCTTGGCCATCTTGCGGGCGGCCCGCTTGTACGGACGCAGGTAGAGGATGGTGCAGGCAAAGTAGGCCGCGACCAGGACCACTTCGCCGCCCGCCATGAAGGCCGAGGCGAAGACCTTGTCGCTCCAGGCGCGCACCACTCCCTCCGTGAAATACAGCAGGATCACCATCGAGGACCACTGCATGGTGTAGATGTCGCGCCGGATGGCGCCCAGCAGCGGCAGCAGCAGCGGCACGGCCTTGAGGGCGAGTACCGAGCCGCCGGGATGCAGCGGCGCGACGAACAGTTCCCAAGCGAGCAGCCAGAGGATCAGCACCGCCAGGCTGGCAACGGCGCCGCGCTGGAACCAGTTGGACGCTTCCATCAGCGCACTCCTTCGAGTTTGGCCACGGTCTCGGCCAGGCGGCGGCCGAGCGCGATGGCGAGGCGTTTTTCGTCATCGGTGATGGCGCGCTTGTTGTCCAGGCCCGCCCAGTGGGTCGCGCCGTATGGGCTGCCGCCGCTCTCGGTGGTCATGAGTTCCGGGTGGGTGTAGGGCAGGCCGAGCACCAGCATGCCGTGGTGGAGCAGGGGGATCATCATCGAGAGCAGGGTCGATTCCTGGCCGCCGTGCAGGCTGCCGGTGGACGTGAAGACAGCGGCGGGCTTGCCGGACAGGGTGCCGCCCAGCCACTCGGTCGCGGTCCCGTCGAGGAAGTACTTGACGCTGGCGGCCATGTTGCCGAACCGGGTCGGGGAGCCGAGCGCCAGGCCGGCGCATTCGGCCAGGTCCGAGCGCTCCACGTACGGCGCGCCGCTTTCCGGCACGTCCGGTTCCACGGCCTCGCAGACGGTGGAGACGGCGGGCACGGTGCGCAGGCGGGCGTCGATGCCGGGCACGCTCTCGATGCCCTGGGCGACCAGTTCGGCCAGTTTGCGCGTGGCGCCATGGCGCGAGTAGTACAAAACGAGAATAATCGGATTGGTTCGGTTCATCATTGGTATTATAGGGCGCTTTACATCCTGTCATGGGCGTGCGCGCCCCTGAAAACCACCGCTTTTCATGCTGCAAAAGACCGTCCATTCCCTGAGTGCCGGCGTCGATATCGTGCGCGGCCTGACCCTGTCCGAGACGCGTGACCTGTTCCGCTTCGCGCGGCGCCGCCTGACCGAGGAAAGGCTGCCGCAGGTGGCCGGCAGCCTGACGTTCACCACCGTGCTCGCGCTGGTGCCGCTGCTGACGATCGTGTTCGCAATTTTCACGACCTTTCCCGTGTTCGTCACCTTCCGCAAGGCGCTCGAAGCCTATTTCGTGCAGTCGCTGATGCCGAAGACGATCGCCAACACCATCGTCGCCAACCTCACCCTCTTCGCCAGCAAGGCCAAGGGCCTGTCGGTGCTGGGCGCGGTGGCCCTGTTGATCACGTCGACCGCGATGATGGGCATGATCGAGCGCGCCTTCAACCAGATCTGGCGCGTGCGCGCCCCGCGGCCGCTGTCGCAGCGCCTGCTGATCTACTGGTCGCTGGTGACGCTCGGCCCGATCCTGATCGGCCTGTCGCTGACCATGACGTCCCAGCTGTTCGGCAAGACCAGCGACCTGTACGAGACGATCCCGTTCCTCGGCGCCTTCCTGTACACCACCGCGTCGGTGCTGCTGACGACGGGTGCGTTCACCCTCTTGTACATGGCCGTGCCGAACCGGTTCGTGAACTGGCGCGACGCCATGTGGGGCGGGATCGTGGCGGCGCTGGCGTTCGAGATCGCCAAGCGCCTGTTCGCGATCTTCATCAAGCAGTTCCCGACCTACGCGATCATCTACGGCGCACTGGCGGCGCTGCCGATCTTCCTGGTGTGGGTCTATATGTCCTGGCTGATCACGCTGGTCGGCGCCGTGCTGGCGGCGGCGCTGCCGGTGGTGAAATACGAGCGCTGGTGGTATCAGCCGGCGCCGGGCGGCGAATTCGTGGACGCGATGGCGATTCTGAACGTGCTGCACGCGCATGCCCGCGTGTCCGATTCGGCCCTGGTGTCGCCGGCCGTGATCCGGGCGCATACCCGCATCGGCTACGACGAAATGGGCGCGCTGCTGGACCGCATGTGCGCGCTCGGCTGGGTCGGCAAGGTGCGCGTGGCGCCGCCGCGCCGCGTCCAGTGGGGCAAGCGCGTGGCCGAGGCGACCGAGCACTGGGTGCTGCTCATGAACCCGGCGCGGGTGAAGGTGGCGGACGTGTACCGCCTGTTCGTGTTCCAGGCGGTGGACGACGCCGCGCGGCGCGAGGACGAGGCCGATGATTCGAGCCTGCGCCTGGACGCGCCGGCCCTGGCGCGCCAGGTGGAAGCGGCGGTCGAGCAGGGGCTGGACGAAACGCTGGCCGACTACTTCGCGCGCGGTCAGCTCAAGGAAAGCTTGCGCGCCGCGACCGCACGATAGGCCGCTTCGTCCCGCAATTTGCCTTCCTCCCAGGCGGTGTAGACCAGCTTGATGGTGTGGTCGTCCTGGCTGTCGCAGGCGCAGGCGAGGATCTCTTCCCAGCCTGCTTGGGGAACCGGCGCAGCGGGACCGCGTTTTTCTTCGACTGTTCGGGCGACCGTGGCCACGGCCAGCAGGTGTGCCTGCCAAAGCGCGGTGCAGGCGGCCTTTTCGTCGCCGCAGAACGGCAGCAGTACGCGCAGCGCGTGCGTGGCCGTCACCGTGTGGAGCAAGGTGAATTCCTCGCATTGCCGATACAAACCGAGCACCGCGGCGCGCACCGCATCGAGCGTCAGTCTCGCGGGCACCGGCGCGCCGGCCGCAAAGAACGGATCGCGCGCCGCCGCCTGCATCTTGTCGAGGATGATGCCGGAGTATGGCCGGCCGGCGCCGAATGCGGCGAGAACGTCTTCCAGGGCGGCGGCGGGGCGCCGCTGTTCAGGCCGGGACGCCAGTTCCGTTTTCACGTAGGCGGTGCGCCAATAGGCCAGCGCGTCGGCCAACTCCGGCAAGTAGCCGGACTCGTAGGCATAGGCTGTGCGGATCAGGCAATGGTAGGCCGACGCCGCCAGGCCGGGCAGCAGGCGCGGCAGCCATGCCCGCAGCACCGTGGCGGGGCCACCTGCGGTCAGTTCGGCCGCGAAGGCGGCAGCGAACTGTTCGAATTCGCCGCCAGCCTCGGCGCGCGCTTGCAGGCGCGGGGCGTAAGCTTCGATGAAGCGCTGCAGCTGCTCATCGCTGGCGCCCATGCGCGCCAGCGCGCCAGCCGCCATCGGCAAGTGGTTGGCGAGACGGTTGCCGTACTGCGGCGCGTAACTCCGCGCCGAGGCGAGTATGTCGTGCAGCATGTGGAAGAGTCACCAGGTCAGTTTCCCGGTCAACATTTGCCAGTACATCTTCCAGTCTGACACAAAAGAGAAAAACGGGTGGCCGAAGGTGGCGGGCCTGTTCTTCTCGAACAGGTAATGGCCGATCCATGCGCAGCCATAGCCCGAAACGAGCGCGAAGACGAGCCACCATGGATTGCCGCTGTCCGCGAACTGCACCATGGCCGCAAGCGCCGACGAACTGCCGATGAAGTGCATGCGTCGGCACAGGCGGTTGGCATGCTGGGTCAGGTAGTACGGATAGAACTCGTCCAGATTGGCAAAGCGCTTTCCGTCCATGGTTCCTCCTCAGTTGCGCGTGGCGGCGAAGGCGTAGAGCGCGTCCAGCACCTCGTCCGGCTTCTCGGCCATCATCTGGTGGCCGGCGTCGATCTGCGCGGTCTGCGCCTTGGCGAACATGCCGATGAAGGCCTTGGCCGAGCGCAGCGGCGTCATCATGTCGCGGCTGCCCAGCACGAACAGGACCGGGCAGCGCACGCTGGCCGCCGCCGCTTCGCCATTGGCGTAGGCGTTGCAGGCGGCGAAGTCCGTGTAGAACAGCTGCTGCGGATTGAGCGCGGACATGCGCTGCATCAGGCGGCGCGACATGCCCAGCACCGAGAAGCCCGGCGCGGGGCAGGACGGCTTGTGCGTGAAGGCCGAATGCGACCATAGGTTCACCATGTCGATCGCCGTCGGCTCGTCGTCGCGGGCGGCGGAAAGCAGCGCGTCCGACACCTTCATCGGATACGTGCTGCCGACCAGGCCCAGGCCGCGCACGCGGTGCGGCGCGCGGTGCGCCGCTTCCAGCGCGATCAGGGAGCCCATGCTGTGGCCGATCAGGATCGCTTCGCTCACCTCGGCGCCATCGAGCACGCCGAGCAGCCAGTCGGCCATCGCTTCCACGCTGGTGAGTGCGGGGCCGGCGCTGCGGCCGTGGCCGGGCAGGTCCACGGCCAGCACGTTGAAGCCATGGTGGGCGAAATAGCGGCTTTGCAGCGCCCACACGGAGTGGTCGTTCTGCGCGCCGTGGATGAAGACCACGGTCGGCAGCAGCGAGCTGAAAGGACGTCCGCCGGTGTAGCAGTAGGTGCCGTCGATCTGCATCGTCAGGCTCCTTTCTGCGCCAGCTTGAGGCCGCGCGCCAGGTCTTCGAGCAGGTCGTCGGTCGACTCCAGGCCGATCGACAGGCGCATGGTGCCTTCCGCGATGCCGGCCGCCGCCAGCTGGTCCGACGGAATGCGGAAGTGGGTGGTCGAGGCAGGATGGATCACCAGCGAGCGCGCGTCCCCCACGTTGGCCAGGTGCGAGAACACCTTGAGGCCGTCCACGAAGCGGCGCCCGGCGGCGCGGTCGCCCTTCAGGTTGAACGAGAACACGGCGCCGCAGCCCTTCGGCAAGAGGCGCTGGGCGACGTCGTAGTCCGGATGCGAAGGCAGCTCCGGATACGAGATCGATTCGACCGCCGGATGGGTGGACAGGAATTCCACCACCTTGCGGGTGTTGGCCACGTGGCGCTCCATGCGCAGGGCGAGCGTCTCGACGCCTTGCAGGATGGCGAAGGCGTTGTGCGGGCTCATGGCGGCGCCGAAGTCGCGCAGGCCTTCGCGGCGGGCGCGCAGGCTGAAGGCGCCGACGGTCGACTCTTCCGCAAAGACCATGCCGTGAAAGCCGTCATAGGGTTCGCACAGCTCGGCGAAACGGCCGGTGGCGGCGTGCGCGGCCTGCCAGTCGAAGGTGCCGCCGTCCACCAGCAGGCCGCCGATCGCGGTGCCGTGCCCGCACAGGAACTTGGTCGCGCTGTGGAACACGAGGTCGGCGCCATGCTCGAAGGGCTGGATCAGGTAGGGCGTGGTGAAGGTAGAGTCGACCATCAGCGGCAGGTGGTGGTCGTGGGCCAGGGCGGCGACGGCGGGAATGTCCAGCACGTCGAGGCCCGGATTGCCGAGGGTCTCGGCGAACAGCACGCGGGTCTCCGGACGGATGGCGGCGCGCCAGGCGTCCAGGTCGCGCGGGTCGACGAAGGTCGTTTCGATGCCGAAGCGCGGCAGGGTATAGGCCAGCAGATTATGCGAGCCGCCGTACAGGGCGCGCGAGGCGACGATGTGGCTGCCCGCGCCGGCGATGGTGGCCAGGCCCAGGTGCAGGGCGGCCTGGCCGCTGGCGGTGGCCAGGCCGGCGACGCCGCCTTCGAGCGCCGCGATGCGCTCCTCGAGCACTGCGGTGGTCGGATTGGAAATGCGTGAATACACGTGCCCCGCGCGTTCCATATTGAACAGCGACGCCGCGTGGTCGGAGTCGCGGAAGGCGAAGGACGAGGTGAAGTAAATCGGCGTGGCGCGGGCGCCGGTCACCGGGTCCGGCTGTGCGCCGGCGTGGACGGACAGGGTCTCGAATCCAGGGTAATGTGGACCGCTCATTGTGGCCTTTCTGAAAAGATGGCGCATCGTAGCACCGAACCCCGGCGGTGTGACAGTTC
>DASRUW010000562.1:0-7538 GCA_035655255.1 Telluria sp.
ATCGAGTAGCGGTAGCCGGTAACGACCACGGTCTGGGCCTCGCTGCCGTCGGCCGGCGCGGTTTGCGCCTGGGCGTGCGACAGGGTCAGCAAGGCGACGCTGACCGCGGTGGCGATCGGCGTGGGGCGAAGTATTCTTAACGTCATGTATGTCTCCTGGTTGATTTACTAAACGGCCAACGAGGAAAATTCTTACAAGGACGCTACCGCTTCTCAAGAAACTTTCAATTTTTGGAAGAAGTTTAGTTTTGTTTACTAAACAGCAGATATCCCCAGCGCGAAGGGACGTGCATATCGATCAGGCCTTGCGGGGACCACACCCAGTTGTCCTCTTTCGGCTGGCCGGCCGTCCATTCCACGCGGCTGAAATTGATGCGCCAGACGGTGCCCGGCTGGGGATGGGGCACCGCCTGCCGCGACGCGAACGCGCTGAGTGGATAGGCGATCTCCACGGTCCAGCCGCGATCCTTGCCGTCCGTCCGGTTCAAGCTGCCCTGCACGGCGACGGCGGTCTTGATGCCAGCGATGTCCCAGCTGTTGTCGGCCTGCCCGCCGACGCTGTAGGGCTTCGGCAGGAACAGGTCCCAGCCCGTGTTGAGCGCGTTGATTTCGAATTCGTAGTAACTGTCCGACTGCGGCAGCGGCTTGATGAACACCTCGAAGTCATTGTCCTTGAAGATCACGGAGTCGTGTCGGGTCAGCGTGGCCTTCACCTCCGGTTCTTCCAGCTCGGCGGCGATGTAGAGAAAGCAGTCGTCCCACAGCATCTTGACACGCGTGCGGAACCTGGGGCGCGGCTTGCGGTCGCCCTCGATGTCGACGAAATCCGCCGTCCAGGGCGCGGCCTGCCACGCCGGATCGTCCAGCTTGCCGTCGATGCGGATCGGGGCCGACGCGCGCCGGCATTCGTAAGTGAGCGGCGCGGGTTCGCCGCCCATGACTGGTAGAGCGGTACACAGCGCGAGGCCAAGGGCAGCCTTCATGAACGGACTCCTGTGAAACGGGACGACCGAGTGATACCAAGGAGGCAACTCGGCAGTCAACCATGTCCACGGTTCGGGCCCGCAGTTTAGTCATTCCCGGTAAACTTGATCTGGATCATTGCCTGGGCGGCAGCGGCATCCTAGCCTTCCCGGTTTTGCCCATTTTTCCGCCATGATCCGCGCTCCCGAACTGCTCCTCCCCGCCGGCTCGCTCGCCAAGATGCACGCCGCCTTCGACTTCGGCGCGGACGCGGTGTACGCCGGCCAGCCGCGCTACAGCCTGCGGGTGCGCAACAACGACTTTTCGACCCACGACGCCCTGCGCCAGGGGATCGAGGGCGCCCACGCGCGCGGGAAGAAGTTCTTCGTCGCCAGTAACATCTTCGCCCACAACGCCAAGCTCAAGACCTACCTGCGCGACATGGAACCCGTCATCGCCATGCGTCCGGACGCGCTGATCATGGCCGACCCGGGTCTCATCATGATGGTCCGCGAGCAGTGGCCGGACATGCCGATCCACCTGTCCGTGCAGGCCAACGCCGTCAACTGGGCGGACGTGAAGTTCTGGCACCGCATCGGCCTCACCCGCGTGATCCTGTCGCGCGAGCTGTCGCTGGACGAGATCGAGGAGATCCGCCAGCGCTGCCCGGAGATGGAGCTGGAGGTGTTCGTCCACGGCGCGCTGTGCATCGCGTACTCGGGGCGCTGCCTGCTGTCCGGCTACTTCAATCACCGCGATCCGAATCAGGGCACCTGCACCAATTCCTGCCGCTGGGACTACAAGGTGAAGAACGCCGCCGAGGACGCGAGCGGCGACCTGGGGCCGATGCAGACGGTGCCGCTGCGGTTCCACCAGGTGATGGAGGAGGCCGAGCGCCCGCTGTCCGCCCTGTACCAGCAGCCGCGCCACCCGCTGGCCGACCAGCCCTACCTGATCGAGGAAGCGGAGCGCCCGGGACAGTACATGCCGATCCTGGAGGACGAACATGGCACCTACATCATGAACTCCAAGGACCTGCGCGCGATCGAGCATGTGGAGCGGCTGGTGAAGATCGGCGTCGATTCGCTCAAGGTCGAAGGGCGCACCAAGTCCCTGTACTACGCCGCCCGCACCGCGCAGACCTACCGCCAGGCCATCGACGACGCCGTGGCGGGGCGGCCGTTCGACATCGGCCTGCTCGGCCAGCTGCAGGGCCTGGCCAACCGCGGCTACACGGACGGCTTCTACCAGCGCCACCACACGCAGGATCACCAGAACTACATGCGCGGCGCGTCGGAAGCGGACCGCAGCCAGTACGTGGGCGACGTGATCGAGGTGACGGATGGCTGGGCGCGCGTCGACGTGAAGAACCGCTTCGCCGTCGGCGACCGCATCGAGGTCGTGCACCCGAGCGGCAACCGCGACATCACGCTGACCCGCATGCTGGCGGACGACGGCGGCCCGCTGGACGTGGCGCCGGGCAGCGGCCACGTGGTGCGCATCGAGCTGGACGCCGCACTGAGCGGCGCGCTGCTGGCACGCTACCTGTAAGCGCGGTCAGGCCGGCAGCGCAGCCTGGAAGTGCGCGGTGTGGTCCTGCAGTGCCTTCACGAAAGCCGGACGGCTGGTGGTGCGGGCCACGTAGTCGCGCAGGACCGGCCGCGACGACACCATGTCGGTGCGGCCAAGGAGCCGCAGCACGGTCGTCATCAGGATGTCCGCCGCGCTGAATTCGCCGGCCAGGAAAGGACGGTCGCGCATCCAGTTCTCCAGGTCGGACAGGCGCTTCGAGGCCATGTCCACCAAGGCCGGACGGCGCTCGGCATACCAGGCATCGTCGCGGTTGAAGAAGTCGCCCTGGGCGAGCGCACCCACATGCTGTTCCACGCTATTCAATGACGCGAACATCCAGGTCAGTGCTTGGCGGCGCTGCTCTTCGCTGGCCGGCAGCAGCGCCGGTGAGGATTGCGCTATATGCCACAGGATGGCGCCCGACTCGAACAGCGTCACATCGCCTTCCTGGTAGACGGGAATCTGGCCGAAAGGCTGCTGCTGGCGGTAGTCGGGCGAGGCCACGTCATCCGGCCCCACGGCGCGTACCTCGTAGGCTCGGCCAGCCTCTTCCAGCGCCCAGCGCACGCGCAGGTCGCGGACGAAGCCGATGAATGCCGCCGGCACTTGCTTGAAGGTGGTCACGACGATCGGCGCGGCTGGTTTCGTATTGCTCATGTTTGCTTCCTCCATTTACATGCCGGGCACCGGCAGGACTTCCATCACCTCGACTCCGTCGCCGGGAAACAGCGTGAAGTGGGGATGGTCGATGAACATGCGCGCGGCGCCCTCCTGGGACTCCGCTTGCACGACGACGAAGGCGGCCAGGTTGTTGCGGATGTCGCTGATGCCGTCTTTCGACACCCGCTTGGTCTTGCTCAGCGGGCCGCCCGTCTGGACGATGTCGCGGGCGTGGGTCTCGGCCCAGTGCTTCCAGGCCGCCATGCCCGCGCCCTCTCGACGCTTGCGCTCATCCTCCGACAGGGTCTGCCATGCCGCCATGGCGTCCGGCGTGCCGGTGAATACGCAGAGATAGTGCTTCATGCTTGCCTCCTTGACGTGGTAACGGGAGGAAGCTTATCGACTTACTATTTATGTTCAAGGACATAATTTCAGCGGTGCGTGCCGCGTTCAGCCGAGGCGCATGTGCTCGGCCAGGTGGGCGTAGACGACGGCCACCCGGCGCAGGTGGCGCGCTTCGGGATGGGTGAGCAGCCACAGTTCGCTCGCACACTCGGGGATGGGGTCGGAAATGCGGCGCACATCGGAGCGCGCCTCGCCGAGGAAGAGCGGGACGATGCCGACGCCCATGCCCAGCGCGGCCAGTTCGATCACCGACAGAATGCTGTTGACGCGGTAGCGCGGGACCGTCTTGGGGAAGTGCTTGCGGCGCCACAGGACCGAGGGGTGCTCCGGCAAGGCGTCGTCGGGTGCGATCCAGTCCGCGCGCCCGCTTTCCACGTCGCGCAGCGTGGGTGCGCCCTTGCCCTTCCGGGCATACAGGGCGAATTCGATTGGACAGAGCTGGCGGCCCACGAGATGCTGCGGCGGGCGCTTGGTGGCGCGCACGGCGATGTCGGCATCGCGCCGGGTGAGGCTGGCCAGCTCGTTCCCGGCGTGGAGTTCGAACCCGAGCAAGGGATGCGTGTCCTTCAGCGCGCGCAAGGCCGGCGCGACCAGGCCGTGCAGGATGGTGTCGGTGGTCGTGATCCGCACGGTGCCGGACACCTGGGCCGGCGCGGCTTCCAGCGCCGAGCGGGCCGCTTCGAGCGCGCTCTCCATTTGCTCCGCATGTTCCGCCAGGCGGGTTGCGGTCTCGGTCGGCAGGTAACCCGCGCGGCTGCGCACGAACAGGGGCTGCCCCAGCCCGCGCTCCATCCGCTGCAGGCTGCGAAAGACCGTGGAGGGATCGACGTTCAGGCGCTCACCCGCGCCAGCCAGGGTGGCGCCGCGTGCGAGGGCCAGGACGATCTCCAAATCCGCGGGGCTGAGCTGATATTGCGCTTTCGCAATCATGGTTTGCCGATTCGGCTATGTTCAATGCAATGGCGAAATCGTACAGTGAACGCCTGTTCAGTTCAACCACGAGGTTCATCATGTCTTCGCACGCTTCTTCCGCCTACGGCGTCGCCCTGCTGCGCGTCAGCCTGGGCGTCATGTGGATCGCCCACGCGCTCCTGAAACTGCTGGTGTTCACCCTGCCCGGCACGGCGCAGTTCTTCGCCAGCGTCGGCATTCCGGGCGTGCTGGCCTACCCGGTGTTCGCGGTCGAACTCCTGGGCGGGATTGCACTGGTGCTGGGAGTGTATGCGCGCCAGGTGGCCCTGGCGCTGGTGCCGGTGATGATCGCGGCCGGCACCGTCCACCTGCACAACGGCTGGGTGTTTTCGGCGCCGGGCGGCGGCTGGGAGTATCCGGCCTTCCTGACCCTGGCCTCGGTCGTCCTCTGGCTGGTGGGCGACGGCGCCGGCGCGCTGCGCCGCAGCGAGCGCCTGGTGCCCGCCTAATCCGGGCCCGCGCAGTACTGCTGGAAGTAGGCCTGGTGGGACGGCAGCTGGGCGACCGTGCGCTCGATCCCGTTGCGGATGCCGTCCAGGAAGTGCGACAGCTCCGCATCACCCATCAGGTCCGCCGTCTGGTGATGCCGCTCGGGGTAGATGCCCTGGCCGAGCATCACCTGGATCCAGGAGTTTTCCGCGAACAGTTCGTTCGGCACGCGGAACACCCGGCCCGTTTCGCGGAACAGGTCGATGCGGTGCTGGAGGGAGCGCGGCACGTCCATTTCCGCCGCCGCGCGCCAGTATGGCGAGTCGCGCCGGTTGGTGACCTTGTAGTGCAGGATGATGAAGTCGCGGATATGCTCGATCTCCACCGCGGCCTGGCGGTTGTACTCCTCCACGTCGGCGGCGCTGATGCCTTCGCTGGGGAACATCTGCATCAGGCGCACGATGCCGCGCTGGATCAGGTGGATGCTGGTCGATTCGATCGGTTCCAGGAAGCCGCTGGACAGGCCGACCGCGACGCAGTTGCCGACCCAGGTCTTGCGCCGCTGGCCGGGACGGAAGCGGATCACACGCGGATCGGTCAGGACGTCGCCTGCGATGTTGCCGAGCAGGCGCGCGCGCGCCGTGTCGTCGTCCACGTAGCGGCTGGAGAACACGACGCCGTTGCCGACCCGGCTCTGGAGCGGAATGCGCCACTGCCAGCCCCACTCGTGCGCGATGGCGCGGGTGAGCGGCAGCGCGTCCTCGACGGAACCGGTCTGCACGGCGATGGCGCTGTCGTTGAACAGCCAGTGCGACCAGTCGTCGTATTCCACCTTCATGGTCTGGCCGATCAACAGGCCGCGAAAACCCGTGCAGTCGATGAACAGGTCGCCGGGCAGGCTGTCGCCCGAATCGAGCTTGAGGGCGGTGATGTGGCCGTTGGCCGGATTCGTCTCGACGGCCGCGATCTTGCCTTCGATGCGCTGCACGCCGAAGCGCTCGCTGAATTTGCGCAGGAAGCGGGCATACGCGCTCGCGTCCAGGTGGTAGGCGTAGTTCATGCCGTTGCGCGGCAGGTGGGCGAAACGCCGCGCCTGCGCCGCGCGCAGCTCCAGGCAGTAGTCGCCGTAGTCGCCGGCCAGGCCGCGCTCGCGGCCCTTCATCCAGAAGTGCTGGAAGCCCGCCGTCCAATGATCGGTGCCGGTCAGGCCGAACGAGTGGATATAGTCCTCGTTCACGTTGCGCCAGTTTTCGAAGCTGATCCCGAGCTTGAAGGTCGCCTTGGTGGCGGCCATGAACTCCTGTTCGTTCAGCTCGAGCAGGCTGTGGAAGTTCATGAGGGTCGGGATGGTGGCTTCGCCCACGCCGACGGTGCCGATTTCGTCCGACTCCACCAGCTTGATGTCGAGGCGCTTGCCCAGCACCTTGGAGATACCGGCGGCGACCATCCAACCCGCCGTGCCGCCGCCCGCGATGACGACGCGGCGGATCGGCTGTCGATTCTCTTGCTGTTCCATGCTATTCCTCTCAGCGGTTCATTCTCTTGAGTAGCTGCGCGCGCAGGGCGCGGGCGCCGTCCGCGTCCAGCGGGGCGAGCACGCGTCTTGCGGCCGGCGGGATGTGGGCGGACGTAGCCTCGTCCGCATCGAACACGAAATGCCGGAACAGCCCTTCCCACGCGGCGCGCTGCGCGGGCGGCAGGTCGCGCACGCACATCAGGGCCAGCATCAGCGCGTTCATCGGCGTGTCCATGAAGTGCGGCGACTGGCGCCACCAGTAGTTCACGAGGATGTTGAAGCTGTCCAGGGCTTCCACGTGGTGCCACCACATGCTGGGGATGAACAGGGCGTCGCCCGGTTCCAGGTCCGCCACCAGCGCGTGGCGCATGGCGGTTTCGAAGCGGGGAAAGCGCGTCAGGTCCGGCTGGGCGAAATCGACCAGGCTGATGGCCTGGCCGGCCGGCGTGAAATCGAGCGGGCCGATATACAGGTTGGGCAGCTGGTCCGGCGGGAACAGCGTGAAGCGGCGGCGGCCGGCCACCACGCAGGCCAGGTTGTCCGGCAGGTCGTAGTGGGCGGCGATACGGGTGCGGTTGCCGATCCAGATGCTGGCCAGCGCGTCGCGCCCGCCGAGGTCCACGTCGTTCTCGGCGCGAAAGCCCGGCAGGCAGGTGTCGATGGTGGTGGAGCCGACGTAGATGGCGGGCGGCTTCACGTCCGCGGCATGGCCGCGCAGTTCGTCCAGCACCGCGTCCAGGCGCACCCGCACCGGTGCGAAGTTGAAGCCCGAGAGGTCGTCGTTGTAGAAGAAGCGGCCTTCGATCTCCGGTGCGCCGAGCATGGCGTTGACGGTGGCATCGCGGTAAAAGCGGCGCAGGTAGGCATCGCCCTGGCCCTCGCGCACGGCGCGCACGGCAGGCCAGTGCGCGGCCAGGCCGCGCAACACGACCGGTTCGGTGCCGGTGAGGACCGCGTCGGACAGGGCCTGCGCCGGCAGCTCGCGCATCGCCCTAGCCGGCGTGGACATGGCGCCGGTTCTT
>DASRUW010000563.1:0-5083 GCA_035655255.1 Telluria sp.
CCCGCTGGTGGGCGACACGGTGTACGGCAAGCAGCACCTGGCGCACTTCTTCCATCGCCAGGCCCTGCAGGCACGCCGCCTCGGACTGAACCATCCGGCCACGGGCGAGTCCTGCGAATGGACCGTGCCGCTGGCGGACGACCTGCTGGAGCTGCTTGCGCGCGCCGGCGTGGAGGTTCCGGGGGACGACGAGACCGACGACGATGTCTATCAGCCGATGGGCAGTTACGACGATGACGATTTCGACGAGTAAGCCGTTCGCGCTGGCGCCGCACTGGCCTTCGCTGCCTGCCAACGTCGGTGCGCTCACCACGACCCGCCGCGGCGGCGTGTCGCAGGCGCCGTATGACGACGGGGAGGGCGGGGGCGGCTTCAACCTCGGCCTGCACGTCGGCGACGACGAGCGGGCGGTGCGCGCCAACCGCGCCGCCTTGGGCGCATTGCTGCCGTCCGAACCCGCATGGATCAACCAGGTCCACGGTGCGGCCGTGGCCGACGCTGCCGCGAGACGCGACGGCGAACCGGCGCCGGTGGCCGATGCCAGCGTAGCAGATCGAGCAGGCGTGGTCTGCGCCGTCCTCACGGCCGACTGCCTGCCGGTCCTGTTCGCGGACCGCGCCGGCACCATGGTCGGCGCCGCCCATGCCGGCTGGCGCGGCCTGGCCGCCGGCGTTCTGCAAGAGACGGTGGCGGCGATGCGGGGCCGTGGCGCCGCCGACATTACCGCCTGGCTCGGCCCGGCCATCGGACCGCGCCAATTCGAAGTCGGCGCGGACGTGCTGGAAGCGTTTGTGGATCAGGCGGCCGCCGATGGCCGGGTCCAAGCCCGGGCCTGCTTTGTCGCGCGTCCGGGACACCCGGGCAAATACCTGGCCGACATCTTCGGCCTGGCGCGTCTCGCGCTGGCCCGCGCCGGCGTCACCGACGTCTGGGGCGGCGAGCACTGCACCGTCACCGAGCGCGGCACCTTCTATTCCTACCGCCGCGACAAGGTCACCGGGCGCGAGGCGACCCTCATCTGGCTGCGCTGATCACTCAACCGGTTCGGACGGCGGCCGGGGTTTGCGTTTGCGGCCGAACAGGTACCACAATAGCGATAACGGCAACACGCAGTACCCGAAAAAAGTCATAATCCCGGCAACGACCGTCGGTTCGGTCAGCGCCATGAGGCCGACGACGTAAATCCAGGCTACCGCAACAATCCACATATGGAGTCTTTCATGAATATGCCAGAACACCCGGCCTTGAACCCGGCGTGGCTGACACAGATGTCCGATCCGGCTGCCTGGCAGTCCTGGTTCAAGATGCCCGAGATGGAAGCGAACCCCCTGACGAACATGCTGGCCGACCTGGGCGCCGGCGTCAACCCGTCCCGGCTGGAAGCGATCCGCGCCGAGTATATGCAAAAGGCGTCGACCTTGTGGCAGGACTTCATGTCCGCCAAGACGCCCGTGCTGAAGGACCGCCGGTTTTCCGCGCCCGAGTGGACCGAAAACCCGATCTCGGCCTTCCACGCCGCCGCCTACCTGCTCAATGCCGAATTCCTGGCGCGCCTGGCCGACGCGGTCGAAGCCAAGCCGCGCGACAAGCAGAAGATCCGCTTCGCCGTGCAGCAGATGATCGACGCCATGTCCCCGGCCAACTTCCTCGCCACGAATCCCGAGGCGCAGAAGAAGCTGATCGAGACCAAGGGCGAGAGCCTGTCCAAGGGCCTGGCCAATATGCTGGCCGACATGCAGAAGGGCCGCATCTCGCAGTCCGACGAAAGAGCCTACGAGGTCGGCCGCAACGTGGCCACCACGCCCGGTCAGGTCGTGTTCGAGAACGACCTGTTCCAGCTGATCCAGTACGCGCCCGCCACGCCGAACGTGCATGCCGTGCCGCTGGTGATGGTCCCGCCCTGCATCAACAAGTTCTACATCCTTGACCTGCAGCCGGAGAACTCCGTGGTGCGCTACGCGGTTGAACAGGGCAACACGGTGTTCCTGGTCTCCTGGCGCAACCCCGACCGCGACCTGGCCGCCACCACCTGGGACCAGTACATCGAGGACGGCGCCATCACCGCCATCAACGTGGCGCGCGAGATCAGCGGCCAGGACAAGGTGAATGCCTTCGGCTTCTGCGTCGGCGGCACCATCGTCGCGACCGCGCTGGCGGTGCTGGCCGCGCGTGGCGAAAAGCCCGCCGCCAGCCTCACCCTGCTCACCACGCTGCTGGACTTCACCGACACCGGCGTGCTCGAAGTCTTCATCGACGAGGCCCAGGTGGCCCTGCGCGAACAGAGCCTGGCCAAGGGCGGCCTGCTGCCGGGCCGCGACCTGGCGACCACCTTTTCGGCCCTGCGCCCGAACGACCTGGTTTGGAACTACGTCCAGTCCAACTACCTGAAGGGCAACGAGCCGCCGCCGTTCGACCTCCTGTACTGGAACGCCGATTCGACCAACCTGCCGGGTCCCATGTTCTGCTGGTACCTGCGCAATACCTATCTCGAAAACAGCCTCAAGGAGCCCGGCAAGCTGATGGTCGCCGGCGCGGCGGTGGACCTGGGCGCGATCGACATCCCGGTCTTCATCTACGGCTCGCGCGAAGACCATATCGTTCCGTGGACCGCGGCCTACGCCTCCATGCACGTCCTGAACCGCAAGAAGCCGAAGAACAACCGTTACGTGCTGGGCGCCTCCGGCCACATCGCGGGCGTGATCAATCCGGCCTCGAAGGGCAAGCGCAGCTACTGGACCAACGACAAGGCGCGGACCAAGCCGCTGTCGGCCGAGGACTGGATGGCCGGCGCCACCGAGCACCCGGGCAGCTGGTGGGGCGAGTGGGCCCAATTCCTGGCCGAGCACGGCGGCAAGGACGTCAAGGCCCGCGCCAAGCTCGGCAGCAAGACGTACCAGCCGATCGAGCCGGCCCCCGGCCGTTACGTCAAAGTAAGAGCCGATTAAATACGTAAATATTAGTTTGCGCCGCAATATTTGCTGCGGAGCAGCCGCTGACGTGGTATTTTCTGGTTTTTCGCCTCATAATGGGGCGATTCCCGGCTAACTCGCGCTGCGGCGCAAAAAAGTGGACACGCGATGAGTAGTGCTAAGAAAAGTACCGAACGCCTGATCAAGAAGTATCCGAACCGCCGGCTCTACGACACTCAGACAAGCTCGTACATCACCCTCACGGACGTGAAACAGCTGGTTCTGGACAACGACGAATTCACGGTCGTCGACGCCAAGACCAACGAGGACCTCACGCGCAGCATCCTCCTGCAGATCATCCTGGAAGAAGAGGCGCATGGCGCGCCGATGTTCTCCAGCGCCGTGCTGGCCCAGATCATCCGCTACTACGGCCACGCCATGCAGGGGATGATGGGGTCCTACCTGGAGAAGAATGTCCAGGCCTTCACCGACATCCAGAACAAGTTCACCGGCGCGCTGGAGCAGGGCAAGCCGTTCAGCCCCGAGATGTGGACCCAGTTCATGAACGTGCAGGGCCCGCTCATGCAGGGCATGATGAACAGCTACATCGACCAGAGCAAGAACCTGTTCATGCAGATGCAGGAGCAGATGCAAAGCCAGAGCAAGGCCATGTTCGGCGCCGCCTTCCCGTTCGCGGCCAACGCCGACAAGAAGTAAGCCCTCTACCGCCGGCGGCGGAGGTCTTGGTACAATAGAGGATTGCCCAACGCATTTGTTGTCCTCTTCGCCATGACAGAACTCCGCCGCATGCCGTCTCCCGCCACTTCCGAAGCCGCCGGCCCCGCGCCGAAGGTCGGCTTCGTGTCGCTCGGCTGTCCGAAAGCCCTGGTCGACTCCGAGCAGATCCTGACCCAGCTGCGCGCCGAAGGCTACGAGACGGCCAAGAGCTACGACGGCGCGGACCTCGTCATCGTCAACACCTGCGGCTTCATCGACGCGGCCGTGCAGGAGTCGCTGGACGCGATCGGCGAGGCGCTGGCGGAGAACGGCAAGGTGATCGTCACCGGCTGCCTCGGCGCCAAGAAGGACGCGGCGGGCGAGGACATCGTCAGCAAGGTGCACCCGAAGGTGCTGGCCGTGACCGGTCCGCACGCCTCCGGCGAGGTGATGGCGCACGTGCACCAGCACCTGCCCAAGCCGCACGACCCCTTCATCGACCTGGTGCCGGCCCAGGGCGTCAAGCTCACGCCCAAGCACTACGCCTACCTGAAGATTTCCGAGGGCTGCAACCACCGCTGCTCGTTCTGCATCATCCCGTCCATGCGCGGCGACCTGGTCTCGCGCCCGATCGCGGAGCTGATGCTGGAAGCGGAGAACCTGTTCAAGGCGGGCGTGAAGGAGCTGCTGGTGATCTCGCAGGACACCAGCGCCTACGGGGTGGACGTGAAGTTCCGCTCCGGCTTCTGGAACGGCCGCCCGGTCAAGACGCACATGACGCAACTGACCGAAGCGCTCGGCCAGCTCGCCAAGCAGTACGGCGCGTGGGTGCGCCTGCACTACGTCTACCCGTACCCGCACGTCGACCAGGTGATTTCGCTGATGGGCGGCGGCCACGTGCTGCCTTACCTGGACGTGCCGCTGCAGCACGCGCATCCGGACGTCCTCAAGCGCATGAAGCGCCCGGCCAGCGGCGAGAAGAACCTGGAGCGCATCCAGGCCTGGCGCGCGCTCAATCCGGACCTGACCATCCGCTCGACCTTCATTGCCGGCTTCCCCGGCGAGACGGAGGCGGAATTCGAATACCTGCTGGACTTCCTCAAGGAAGCCCAGATCGACCGCCTCGGCTGCTTCGCCTATTCGCCGGTGGAAGGCGCGACCGCCAACGAGCTGCCCGATCCGGTGCCGGCCGAAGTGCGCGAGGAGCGCCGCGCGCGCGTGATGCTGCTGCAGGAGGAAATCTCGGCCAAGCGCCTGCAGGCCAAGGTCGGCAAGACCCTGCGCGTGCTGATCGACGAGGTGGGCGCCAAGGAAGCCATCGGCCGCTCCGCCGCGGACGCGCCGGAGATCGACGGCGTGGTCCACATCCGCCGTTCGCTGGTGCCGGGCCAGCAGAAGAAGCTCGGCGTGGGCGAATTCGTCGACGTCACCATCACCAAGTCCGACGCCCACGACCT
>DASRUW010000564.1:0-10592 GCA_035655255.1 Telluria sp.
CATGCCGCCATTTCAGCAGGTTTGGCTTAACGGACGATTAACTTCCCACCGGCGGGGAGCCGGTCTCCGGCCGTCAGGCCTGGACGCTCTGGGCCCAGGACAGGGCGGACAGGTGGGCCTTGTTGACCTCTTCCGGCGGAATATTCAGCGAGGAGGCGAGCGATTCGACCAGCTGGGAATTGAGCTCGCAGGCTTCGGCCAGGGCCAGGTAGGGGCCGTACATGCCGCCCCGCGTCAGCAGCGCGCGCACCACCTCGTCCGGCAGCTGGATGGTGTCCAGCACTTCCTTCATCGGCAGGCCGAGCAGGCGGTCCAGCAGCGAGAACATGCCCGCCACGAACAGGTTCTCGCCCTCCCCGCGCGGCAGGCCCTTCTGCCCGAGCAGCTCGGCCAGGCGGCCGCGCACGACGGCGGTCTCCATCAGCACCGGCGAGTAGCCGGAGGTCGAGGCCGTCGCCAGCAGCAGCGTGAGCCAGCGGTACAGCGGCGCGTAGCCGAGCATGGCGATCGCCTGGCGCAGCGACTGGATCTCGCGCGTGGCGCCGAAGCCGGCGGAGTTGATGTAGCGCAGCAGCTTGTACGACAGGGCCGGGTCGCGCTTGAGCACCCCTTCGATCTTCGGGATGTCCTCGTTCTGCTGCACCATCTGCATCAGCTGCAAGATGATGGCCTGGGCCGGGTTCATGCCCTTGACCGGATTGCCGGGCCGCGGCGTCAGGTGCAGCTTGCCGACGAAGGCGTCCAGGCCGAGCGCGGCGCAGGCGTCGAAATCGGCCCAGGTGCTGACCGGTCGTCCCACCATGCGCACATTCGCCTGCTTGAGCGCGGCGTAGGTGCGGGCCTGGGCGCCGACGTCGGCGTCGGTGAAGCGCACTTCCACGTGCGAGGCGGTCAGCGACAGATTCTTGCCCAGGTGGGCCAGGTCGCCGTCGCGGATCGAGATGCCGACCCCGCCGGCGCGCAGGCCCTGGGCCGCGGCCAGCGTGTCCGGGTTGGCCAGGTCGGCCGCCTTCAGCGTCAGCACCGTCTTCTCGGGCGGCAGCGAATACAGGGCGTCGAGCGACAGCATCTCCGGGACGGCATCCAGGAACAGGATCTTGTCGCGCAGGAGCCAGCCGAAGTCCTCGTGGTGGACGTGTTCGGCCACGAAGGCGACCAGGGCGTCCAGATCGGCGCTGCCGAGGGCGGGACCGCGGTGCTGCTGCCAGGAGAGCTCGTAGCCCAGCACGCGCTGCTTCGGATCCAGCAGCGGCTCGCGGACCAGGAAATGGGTGTCGGGCATAGTGGGGTGTGCAAACAGAGCGGGCGCCCGCGGCGCCCGTAATTCATCAGAAGCCGAGGCTGTCGAGCAGGTCGTCGACCTGGCTTTGGTTGGCTACCACCTCGGCGTTCCCTTCCGGGTTGATCTGCGGTCCGTTCAGGAGGCTGTTGTCGAATTCGCGCTTGACCTCGGCCGGCGCGAAATCGACCAGCATCTGCACCAGCTGCTGTTCCAGGTTCTGGGCGATGGTGGTCACGCGCGTGATCACCTGGCCGGTCAGGTCCTGGAAGTCCTGCGCCATCATGATGTCCATCAGGTGGGCGCGGGTGGCGGCGGCGGCCTTGGCGTTGGCGTCGAGGCGGGCGACGGTCTCGCCGGCCAGCGCGCGCCATTGCTCCTCGCTGGCGCCGCCATCGAGCAGGGCCTGCCAGGACGCCGACAGCGCCTGGGCGTTCTCGCCCACCTCATCCTGCAGCGGCGAGGCGGCGTCGGTCGCGTCCAGCACGCGCTTGGCGGCCTGTTCGCTCATCTTGGCGACATAGGACAGGCGGTCGCGCGCATCCGGAATCTCGCTGGCGGCACGTTCGATCAGCTTGTCCAGGCCGAGCCCGCGCAGGCTTTCGTGCAGGGCCCGCGTCATGTGCCCGACGCGGGCCAGGAACTCGTCGTGGTTGGCCGGATCCTGCCCCGCTGTCAGCTGGTCTACCATCAGGCGGTCCCCAGCTTCTCGAAGATCTTGTTCAGCTTTTCGTCCAGAGTGGCGGCCGTGAAGGGCTTCACGACGTAGCCGTTGGCGCCGGCCTGGGCGGCGGCGATGATGTTTTCCTTCTTCGCTTCAGCGGTCACCATGAGCACCGGCAGCTTGGCCAGCTGGGGATCGGCACGGATGTTCTGCAGCATGGTCAGGCCGTCCATGTTCGGCATGTTCCAGTCCGAGACCACGAAATCGAACGGCTCGCTGCGCAGCTTGGCCAGCGCCATCACGCCGTCTTCGGCCTCGTCCACATTGGCATAACCCAGTTCCTTCAACAGATTCCGGACGATGCGGCGCATCGTCGAGAAATCGTCAACCACTAAAAAGCGCATCTTTGGATCTGCCATGAAGTACTCCGTCTTTTCTACTCTGGTTTGTTGGTGTCAGCCGGCTGCTGAAGCAGGCCTAAGCATAGCATTTCCATTGCCGCAAAGCGACAAAAGTGGCACGAAAAATACGCGCTCCCTCACACACGGAGGGCGCGGCTGCCATGCGCGGCAAGGTGGCCCAGCACCATGCCCGGCAGGGCCGGCAAGGCGCCCACTTCGTGCACCCCGCCGAGGGCGATCGCCTCGCGCGGCATGCCGAAGACGACGCAAGTGGCCTCGTCCTGGGCAAAATTATACGCGCCGGCCTCCTTCATCTCCAGCATGCCCTGGGCGCCGTCTTTACCCATGCCGGTCAGGATCACGCCGACGGCGTTCTTGCCGGCCGCCTGGGCCGCGGAGCGGAACAGGACGTCGACCGAGGGGCGGTGCCGGTTGACCGGCTCGCTCTGTTCGATCCGGGTGACGTAGTTGGCGCCGGAACGGGCCAGCAACAGGTGCGAATGGCCGGGGGCGATGTAGGCGTGGCCGGGCAGGACGCGCTCGTCGCCCTGGGACTCGCGCACCGAGATCTTGCACAGCGAGTCGAGCCGGCGCGCGAACGAGGTGGTGAAGCCCTCCGGCATGTGCTGGGCGATCAGGATGCCGGGGCAGTCGGACGGCATCTGCATCAGGAATTCGCGGATCGCTTCCGTGCCGCCGGTGGAGGCGCCGATGATGATCAGCTTCTCCGAGGACGTGAGCGGATTGCGCAGGGCCGGCAGCGGCACCTGCGGCTGGTCGCTCGGGGCCAGGGTGCGCGGCTTGATGCGGGCCTTGGCGGCGGCGCGGATCTTGTCGGCGATGAGCTCGGCGTACTCGCGCATGCCGCTCTGGATCGAGATCTTCGGCTTGGTCACGAAGTCGACCGCGCCCAGTTCCAGCGCGCGCATGGTGATCTCTGAGCCGCGCTCGGTCAGGGACGAGACCATCACCACCGGCATCGGGCGCAGGCGCATCAGCTTTTCCAGGAAGTCGAGGCCGTCCATCTTCGGCATCTCGACGTCGAGGGTGAGCACGTGCGGATTGGTCTGCTTGATCAGCTCGCGCGCGACGATGGGGTCGGGCGCCACGCCCACCACTTCCATGTCGGGCTGGCTGGAGACGATCTCCTTCATCACGCTGCGGATCAGCGCGGAGTCGTCGACGATGAGGACTTTGATTTTCATTCTTCTTGGCCTTCTCAGAACAGGTCGATCTCGCCGCCCACGGGTTCGACCTTGAGCCGCTTGGCGTAATCCAGCTCGCGTTTGGCCAACGTATCGTTATGGGTTTGCATCAGCTTCTTCACCAGGACCTTGCCGGTCTTGGGGAAGAAGTACACCTTGCGTGGATAGACATCGTTGAGGTCTTCCGCGACGACGTGGATCTTTTCCGTTTTTAAAAAATTGATCACGAATGCGGCATTGCGTTCGCCCACATTCATGGCGGTGAAGCCGCGCAGCACGGCGCCGCCGCCGAACACCTTGGCCTCCAGGTTCTCGCGCCGGGCGCCCGCCTTGAGCAGGTCGTTGATCAGGACCTCCATGGCGTAGGTCCCGTAGCGCATCGAGGCCGACACCGGGCTGCTCGGGTCGCCCCCGCCGTCGGGCAGCATGAAGTGGTTCATGCCGCCCAGGCCCGTCACCCGGTCCCGGATGCAGGCCGAGACGCAGGAACCGAGCACCGTCACGATCAGCATGTTCTTGTTCGTGTAGTAGTACTCGCCCGGCAGGATCTTGGCCGCCTCGCAGTCGAAGGTCCGGTCGTAGTAGACGTTCGAGGCGAACTGTTTATCGAGGCTCATGATCGGCTTTCATGGAGTTCGTACACCGTCTTGCCGCGTAGCTTGAGCTGGTCCGAGACGTACAGGAAGTTCTCGGAATGGCCGGCGAACAGCAAGGCATGAGGCTTCATCATCGGGACAAACCGCGCCAGGATCTTGCGTTGAGTCGGTTTGTCGAAGTAAATCATGACATTGCGGCAGAAGATGGCGTCGAACTGGCCGCTCACGGGCCAGTGGTCCGACAGCAAGTTCAGCTGCTTGAAGGTGATCAGGTTGCGCAGCTCCGGACGCACGCGCACGTAGCCGGCCTGGGCGCCCTTCCCCTTCAGGAAAAACCGGCGCGCGCGCGCCGGATCCATCTTGGCGATGCGTTCGATCGGGTAGACGCCGGCGGCGGCCGTGGCCAGCACGTTGGTGTCGATGTCGGTGGCGATCACCTGGGCCGGCGGCGTCAGGCTGTCGAAGGCCTCGCACAGCGTCATCGCGATCGAGTACGGTTCCTCGCCGGTGGAGCTGGCCGAGCACCAGACCGAGACCGGCGTATGCAAATGACGGACGTGCTCCGCCAGCAGCGGGAAGTGGTGCGCCTCGCGGAAGAAGGACGTCAGGTTGGTCGTCAGCGCATTGGTGAACGACTCCCACTCGTCGCCCATGCGTCCGGCCTCCAGCTCGTCGAGATAGGTCACGAACGAGGTGATGCCGGTCGCGCGCAGCCGCCGTGCCAGGCGGCTGTAGACCATTTCCTGCTTGCTGTCGGCCAGCGAGATGCCGGCGCGCCGGTAGATCAAGGAGCGCACGCGTTCGAAGTCGGCGTGCGTGAAATCGAACTCCTTGACCGTCTCTGTGCGCATGAGCGGCAGCCTGACTTCCGGATTCTTACTCATCGATACCGCTGACTACTCAAAATTCTTCCCACTCGTCGTCCGCCGGGGTGGCCTTGGCCATGCGCTTGGGCGCCGGGCGCGCGGCCGCAGCCGCGCCGGCCGGGGCGGCTGCCGGCGCCGGGGCTTCTTCCGCGGCCGGTTCGGCGGCCGCAGCCGGAGCCGCGGCCGGGCGGGCGGCGCGCGCGGGGCGGGCCGGCTTGGCCATCGCCACGGCGGCGCGGGCCGGACGGGTGGCGACGCGGGCCGGACCGCGGCGCTGCACGTCGTCGCCGGACAGCTTGAAGATCGACACGGCGGACGCCAGCTTCTGGGCCTGCTCGCGCATGCTCTCGGCGGCGGCCGCGGCCTCCTCGACAAGGGCGGCGTTCTGCTGCGTCATTTCGTCCATCTGGGTGACGGCCGAATTGACCTCCACGATGCCCGAGCTCTGTTCTTCGGTCGCGGCGGTGATCTCGCCCATGATGTCGGCCACCTGGCGGATCGAGGTCACGATCAGGCCCATGGTCTGGCCGGCTTCGTCCACCAGCTTGCTGCCGTTGTCGACCTTGTCCACCGAGTCGCCGATCAGCTCCTTGATTTCCTTGGCGGCGCTGGCCGAGCGCTGCGCCAGGTTGCGCACCTCGGAGGCCACCACCGCGAAGCCGCGGCCCTGCTCGCCGGCGCGCGCCGCTTCCACCGCGGCGTTCAGGGCCAGGATGTTGGTCTGGAAGGCGATGCCGTCGATGACGCCGATGATGTCGACGATCTTGCGCGAGCTCTCCTTGATCGAGCCCATGGTCTCGACCACCTGCGACACCACCTGGCCGCCCTTCTCCGCCACCGAGGACGCCGACACGGCCAGCTGGTTGGCCTGGCGCGCGTTGTCCGCGTTCTGCTTGACGGTGTCGGTCAGGGTCTCCATCGAGCTCGCGGTTTCCTCCAGCGAGCTGGCCTGGGACTCGGTGCGGGCCGACAGGTCGGCATTGCCGCGCGCGATCTCCTCGGAGGCGACGGTAATGAGTTCGGTGCCGTTGCGGACCTCGCCGACGGTGCGCTGCAGGCTGTCGTGCATGTCCTTGAAGGCCTGCAGCAGCTCGCTGGTCTCGTCGCTGCCTTCGACGTGGATGATCGAGGTCAGTTCGCCGTCGGCCACCTTGCGCGCGACGCCCACCGCGCCTTGCAGCGGCTGGGTGATGGACTTGGTGATCACCAGGGCGCACACGACGCCGAGCGCCACCGCCACGGCGCCCAGGCCGAGCAGGATCATCATGAGCTTGTTGTCGGCGCTGACCGAATTGTCGAGGAAGGACTTGGCCGCCATCTGCTCCATGTCCACCAGCTTGTTGAGCAGCGCCAGCGACTGCTGGTTGAGCGGCTCGATGCGGGTGGCGATCACCTTGGCCGCGCCTTCGCTGTTGAAGGCGAGCACCTGGCCGATGGCCTCCTTGAAGGCGGCGTCGACGTCCTTGTCCAGGGCGGCGATGTCGGACAAGGCCTTGGTCTCGGCCTCGTCCAGCGGATAGGACTTCAGGGCCGCGATGGCGGCGTCGTACTTCTTGCGCAGGTCCTTGACCTTGGCCTCTTCCTTCTGCATGGCCGAAACGTCCGACTGCAGGCCGATATTGCGCATCGAGATGCCCGTCTCGAGCATCATCGACTTCATGTTCCCCACCTGGAGGGTCTTGGCGCTGGCCACGTTCAGGCCGGACAGCAGGCCGGATTTGTTCCGGTAATTGAGGACGGTCGCCAGCAGGATCATCACCACCAGGATCAGCAGGATGCTGCCGAAGCCGATGGCGAGCCGGGTGCCGATTTTGAAGTCGCGCAGGTTCATGAAAGTCTCCCCTAGTCTAGTAAAATGCGTGCGCGCCTCTTGGCGGGCGCTCGGCGATGCGGTTGCGGCCCTAGGCCGCGAGTTTCTCCAGCAGGCCCATCTCCGGCGAGGACATCAGGCGGTCGATGTCGATCAGGATCAGCATGCGCTCGTCGATCGTGCCCAGGCCGATCATGTACTGGGTATCGAAGGACGCGCCCATGTCCGGCGCGGGTCGGATCTGCTCTTTGGTCAGTGTGGTCACGTCGGACACGCTGTCGACCACCATCCCCACCACGCGGCCTGCCACGTTCAGGATGATCACCACGGTGAATTGGTCGTAGGTCGGCGTGCCGAGCTGGAATTTAATGCGCATGTCCACCACCGGGATGATGATGCCGCGCAGGTTGATCACGCCCTTGATGAATTCGGGCGCGCTGGCGATGCGGGTCACGGCCTCGTAGCCGCGGATTTCCTGCACCTTCAGGATGTCGATGCCGTATTCTTCCGCGCCGAGGGTAAAGGCGAGGAACTCGCGGCCGGCTTCGACGATGTCGGCCGGCTTGCCGCTGGTGGGCGACGGAGTGGACATGGGAGCCTCCTAGGTATAAATGGATTCGTCTGTGAGCTGGCGCGAGGAGCGGATCAGGGCCGACACGTCGAGGATCAGGGCCACGCCGCCGTCGCCCAGGATGGTCGCGCCGGAGATGCCGGCCACCTTGCGGTAGTTCGATTCCAGGTTCTTGACCACCACCTGCTGCTGGCCGACCAGTTCGTCCACGAACAGGCCGGCCTTGCGCCCTTCCGATTCGACGATCACGACGATGCCTTCCGACGGATTGCGGAAGCGCGGCTCGATGTCGAACATCTGGTACAGCGGGATCAGGGGCAGGTAGTCGCCGCGCACCTTGAGCACGCGCCCGCGGCCGCTGATCTCGCGGATGTCCTCCGGCGCCGGCTGCAGCGACTCGGCCACGAAGCCGAGCGGCAGGATGTAGATCTCCTCGCCGCAGCGGATCGACATGCCGTCCAGGATCGCCAGCGTGAGCGGCAGCGAAATGGTGATGGTGGTGCCGAAGCCCTTGGCCGACCGGATGTCGACCGTGCCGCCCATGGCCTGGATGTTGCGCTTGACGACGTCCATGCCGACCCCGCGGCCGGAGACGTCGGTCACCACTTCGGCGGTCGAGAAGCCGGGCGCGAAGATCAGCTGCCAGACGTCGGCGTCGCTCATGTTGTCGGCCACCGGCAGGCCGTTCTCGGACGCCTTCTTCAGGATCCGTTCGCGGTTCAGGCCCCCGCCGTCGTCCGACACTTCGATGACGATGTTGCCGCCCTGGTGGCTGGCGGACAGGAACAGGCGGCCGGTCTCGGTCTTGCCGGCGGCGCGGCGCACGTCCGGCATCTCGATGCCGTGGTCGATCGAGTTGCGCACCAGGTGGGTGAGCGGATCGACGATGCGCTCGATCAGGCCCTTGTCCAATTCGGTGGCGGCGCCGTTGGTGATGAAGTCGACCTTCTTGCCCAGCTTGTGGGCCAGGTCGCGCACCATGCGCGGAAAGCGCGAGAACACGAAGTCCATCGGCATCATCCGGATCGACATCACGGCTTCCTGCAGGTCGCGCGTGTTGCGGGTCAGCTGGCTGACGGAGGAGAGCAGGCGCTCGTGGATCATCGGGTCCAGGTTCAGGCTGCGCTGCTCGATCATGGCCTGGGTGATCACCAGTTCGCCGACCAGGTTGATGAGCTGGTCGACCTTCTCGACCGACACCCGGATCGAGGACGATTCGGCGGACGGCGCGGCGGCGCCGCCCGGAGCGGCCTTGGCGGCGGCCTTCTTCTCGGCCGCGACTTCCGACACCTCCAGCGGCGGCGGCGCGCTCGAGACGGGGCGCGGCGGCGGCGGCGCGTCGGTCACGCCGGCGGCGGCGCGGATCTGTTCGATCGGCTGGAAGAAGCCGTAGCCGCGTTCATCGTCGCTGCGGCCGTCAGCGGGCGCTTCCGGTTCGACCGGGTCGAAGAAGCCATAGCCCAGCTCCTTCTCGGCCTGGTCGCGCTCGGCCTTCTCCTTCGCGGCCTGGTCCGCAGTCAGCGGCGGCGCTTCGAAGATCTTGAGGTCGTCCACATTGAAGATGAAGGAGCAGATGGCGATGATGTCGTCCAGCGTCTCGTGGGTGGTGACGACGACGGCGTTGCGCTCGCCCGGCAGGGGCGACACGCTCACGCGGCCCAGGAGGCCCAGTTCGGCCGCCAGGGCGTCGACGTCGCGCTGCGGGACCTTGGGCAGCTCGATGCGGTAACGGTGGCCGCCGTCGGCATGCTGGGACTGGGAGGCGTCGTTGATGGCGAACGAGGGCGTGACCGCGCGCGCGGCCGGCACGCCATCCTCGGACAGCTCCTGCAGCATCATGCGCACGTTGGCCACTTCGTCCTGGTCCACGTGGCCGCCGCTGCGGTGGCCGTCGAGCTGCATCTTGAGCGTGTCCTTGGCGGCCAGGAAGGCATCGACGTGCTGCGGCGTGAGCGCCATCTCGCCCTTGCGGATGCGGTCCAGCAGCGACTCGAGGACGTGCGTGACCTCGGTCATGTCGTTCAGGCCGAAGGTCGAAGCGCCACCCTTGACCGAGTGCGCGGTGCGGAAGATCGCGTTCAGGTCCTCCGCGTCGGGCGCGGCCACGTCCACGGCCAGCAGCAGCCGCTCCATTTCAGCCAGCAGCTCCTCGGCTTCGTCGAAGAAGACCTGATAGAACTGGCTAATGTCGATGCTCATGATGAGACTCCGTGTGTTGCGCCGGTCAGCCGATGACTTTCTTGACCACCTCGATCAGGCGTTGCGGGTCGAAGGGCTTGACCAGCCAGCCGTTGGCGCCGGCGGCGCGGCCCTTGGACTTCATTTCGTCGGACGACTCGGTCGTCAGCATCAGGATCGGCACCTTCTGGTAGTCCGGCAGGCCGCGCAGCAGCTTGATCAGGGACAGGCCGTCCATGCGCGGCATGTTCTGGTCGGTCAGCACGAGGTCGACGGTCTGCTGCTTGGCTTTTTCCAGCCCGTCCTGGCCGTCGACCGCCTCGACCACCTGGTACCCCGCCGCCTTGAGGCTGAACGCCACCATCTGGCGCAGGGAACTGGAATCGTCGACTGCGAGAATTGTTTTTGCCATCATTGCTCCTGCTTCTTGTAATCCGGGCATGTGCCCAAAAAGTCGTTAATCGGGTCGCGAACCTGACCAGGTTCAGAATAGTTCGATGTCGCCGCTTTCCAGGTGCTGCTGGTTGACCGCCTTGCGCAGCACGCTGCGCAGCTCGAGCGACTGGATCGCCAGGGCCATGCTGACCTTCCCGAGCAGCTCGACGATCTCGTCGTTGCCGCTCTCCGGGACCAGGTCCTGGCCATGCGCGCCCAGGGTGCCGAGGAACTCGCGCAGGCCGGTCACGCGCTTGAGCGCCCGGTCCAGCAGCTGCCCCGTCATGTCCTGGAACTGCATGCTGGTGATCGCCACGTTCACATGCTCGCCCACTTCGCCCGCCAGCGCCTGCAGGCGCGCGCGCTGCTCGGGCGCCGGCTGGCCGCCCCGCAGCAGCAGCTCGATGGTTTCCTGCTGGGCCGCGACGGCGGCGTGGATGGCCATGAAGGCGCCGGTCAGCTTCTCGATCGCTTCCTCGAGCAGCAGCTCGGTCTGGATCAGGTCCGTCTCGACCTCCGTCAGGTGCCGCTTGCCGTGGTCGGATACGCCCGACAACAGCCGCTTCACATGCGAGCCCAGGATCTTC